>JAAFHK010000152.1 GCA_013297565.1 Cytophagales bacterium | reverse complement strand
GTCGGAGCTTAAGCAAATTTATCTAAATTTGCAGGCGGTGAAACTTAAATACTGTGTGGATTAAATGAAAAATGCTAGAAAATATGGAAAATGAAAGCATAAAAAGTTACAATTTTTCGGGCATTACTATGGCGGATTTGGAAAGTATTGCACAGATCGACATAGGCAGTCTGATCTCGCATGAACACAAATTTGATGAATGGTTTGGTTTTCAGTATAAGCTGAAAGCGGCTGAGAGCATTTTTTTTAAAAATCTGATCAACAAACACGCCCTTTACTTGGCTTCCTATTCGGAAGAAAATCTGAAAATGAAGTTTTTAGCTTTTATTTTTGATAAAGTAGAGTTCAGAAATGGCAAAATTCAAGAATGGTATGACGCTACCCTAACGGGATCAGTAAATGGGGTAAAATTGGTAGGATTTGCCGATTTTATGGTGGCTAAGGGAACTGATGTTCCACAAAAACCGTATTTTTTTATTCAAGAATTTAAACCCACTGCCCCCGAACGCCACCCTAAAGCCCAATTATTAGCCGAAATGTTGGTAGCTTTGGAAAAAACTCAAAAAACAAGACTGCATGGGGGATACATCATTGGTCAGTTATGGAATTTTGTCATTTTGGAAAAACTCGGCGAAAACAAGTTCGAGTATTTTGTTTCCGAAGCTTTTGACTCGTTGAAATTGCCTGATTTGAAAAAAATATATGTAATTTTGCAAGCCGTAAAACATAAATATTGTGTGGATTAAAATCATGGAAAAATCATATAATCTTTCGACTATTCGGTTTTTAAATTTGAAACAAATTGTTAACATTCGCCCAAAACGTGATATTTCAAAATTTAAGGATTGGTTTGAATATCCTTATCCAATCACAGAAAGCGAAATTTCTTTTTTGGATAATTTGATAGAAAGACACATTTTATATTTGTTTTCTGACCAAGAAGAAGATTTAAAAATGAAATTTTTGAGTCCGATTTTGAATCAAGTTAATTTCATGACCGAAAACTTTCACGATTGGTACGAGGCAAGTTTTTCAGGTGTGGTTAATGATGTAGAAATTAAAGGTTTTACTGATTATATGGTAGCGACAGGCATTAAAACACCTGAAAAACCGTACTTTTTTATTCAGGAGTTCAAACCCGCACAAGCCGACAAAGATGTAGAAGATCAATTATTAGCCGAATTATTGGTGGCTATTGAAAAAAATCAAACAAAAATAATGCGTGGTGGCTACATCATTGGTCGGAATTGGGTTTTTGTTATTTTAGAAAAAACAGGTGAAAATAGGTTTGAATATTTTGTTTCCGAAAGTTTTGATAGTTTAAAACTGTCGGAGCTTAAGCAAATTTATCTAAATTTGCAGGCGGTGAAACTTAAATACTGTGTGGATTAAATGAAACCTATAGCCATTATCGGTTATTCTGGACATAGTTATGTGATAATTGATATTTTTGAATCACAAAAACAAACCGTTGTGGCTTATTGTGAACAAAATGAAAAATTAAACAATCCTTATCATTTAACTTATTTAGGTTCTGAAAAAGACGATCAAGTAATTGAAACCTTGAAAAACTATCATTATTTTATTGCGATTGGTAATAATTACATTCGTAGAAAAATCTACGAAAATCTTGTAAAGTTTTTACCTTTGCCCACGATTGCCATACATACTCAATCTTTTATTTCTCGTTCGGTACAATTACAAGCGGGTACAATGGTTTCCTCTTTTGTAACGATCAATTCTCAAAGCCAAATTGGTGAAGGAGTTATTTTGAATACCAATTCGGTTATCGAGCATGAGTGTAAAATAGGCGATTTTTGCCATATTGCTCCTTCGGCGGTTCTTTGTGGGAGTGTAGAAGTGGGTGAAAACAGTTTTGTTGGGGCAAATGCTGTGGTCAAGCAAGGAGTAAAAATTGGCAAAAATGTAGTGATTGGGGCAGGAAGTGTAGTTACAAAAGATATTCCTGATGATTCGAACGTAGTGGGTATAAACCGTTTTTTATGAAAACCTATCAAGAAAATATTGTTCCTGTTTCTTTCAGTATCAGAAATGTTTTGGAACGTTTCGGCACGTTTAACAAGAAAACCGAACTCACCCTTTTTGTCATAGATCAAGACGACAAACTCATTGGTACGGTTACTGACGGAGATGTTCGGAGAGGTTTGCTTAATGGTTCTACGCTGGAGGATAACGTAAGACTGATTAGTTTTACCAATTTTCGGTATCTTACCCTCAATCAATATGATTTTAAGCAAGTAGATTTTTTGAGGAAGCAAGAAATAAATTTGATTCCGCTACTTGATGAGGAGAAAAGAATTGTTAAAATTCTTGATCTCTCTCAACTCAAAAGCCTTCTGCCACTTGATGTGGTCATTATGGCGGGTGGAAAAGGCGAAAGGCTGCGACCACTCACTATCGATACACCTAAACCCATGCTCAAGGTAGGCGAAAAACCAATTTTGGAACACAATATTGACCGTTTGGCAAGGTTTGGGATTGTGAATATGTATATCACGATCAATTATTTGGGGGAAAAGATTGTTGAGTATTTTGGAAATGGAGATAAAAAAGCACTGAAAATTGAATATATTCAAGAGAAAGATCGTTTGGGGACGATTGGATCAGTAAGTTTGATAGAAAAATTTGCTTTTCCGCATATCTTGGTCATGAATTCCGATTTGCTAACAGATTTAGATTTTGAGGATTTTTATAAGAGTTTTTTGGAACAGGGCGCAGATATGGCAATAGCTTCGATCCCTTATCATGTAACTTTGCCTTATGCCATTTTGCAAACCGAAGACCATGAAATTAAATCTTTTGAGGAAAAACCTACTTACACTTACTATTCAAATGCAGGTATTTATTTGATCAAAACCGAAATAGTCAAAAAATACATTCCCTATAATCAATATTTTGATGCTACAGATTTAATGCAAATGCTTTTGGATAAGGGACATAAAGTAGTACATTTTCCAATTATTGGCTATTGGTTGGATATTGGCAAGCATCAAGATTATCAAAAAGCACAGGACGAAATAAGTTTATTGGATTGGATATGAAAAAATATCGGGCAGGAATTATTGGCTTGGGACAGGTCGCCAATACATTTGACTTTGAAAAAGAAAGAGCAGGCAGTATTTGGACTCATGCGGGCGCTTATCAGTTTTTGGCTGATCAGGTAAGCCTTGTAGCAGGGGCTGATCTTGACGAACAAAAACGCACACTTTTTTGCCAAAAAAGGGACATTAATTCTGCATTTTGTTTTTCGGACTACTGCCAAATGCTTGCACAAGTTCCTTTAGATTTGTTGAGTGTGTGCGTACCCACACCTTATCATTACGAGGTAGTCAAAGAAGCCTTAAAGTACCCTTTGAAAGGCATTATCGTAGAAAAACCAATAGCACTAAATACTGAGCAAGCACAAGAAATTGTTAGTTTGACCGAGCAGCATAAGGTAAAACTCTTGGTCATGTACAATAGGCGTTATTGGTACGAATACCAGCAAGTACGCCAGCTAATTTTGGCTGGTAAAGTAGGCAAAATAATTTCTGTAGTGGGTTTTTATACAAGTCAGATATTTAATATAGGTTCGCATCTGTTCAATACGATGAGTTTTTTGATCAACGAAAAGCCTCAATGGGTTTCTGCCCATCAAACGATTGCTGATGAGCATGATCCTACCTTAGCAGGTACTATTGGCTACTCAAATAATATTATGGGCTATTTTATTCCTAATAACCAACGCAGAGATGCTTTCTTTGATATAAAAATTATTGGGACGGATGGCGTAATTGATATTCGAAGTAATGCTCGATTTGTAGAATGGCATGAAATGATACCAAGTGATAGATATGCGGGGTATCGAGAGCTTGCCCCTTTAGAGTCTGTATTTACTACAAGAGAAACAAATTCGCATTTCGTTAAAGCGGTACAAGATTTAATAACAACGGTCGATACCAATACTTCTCCGATCAGTTCAGGACAAGAGGCTTTTAGTGATGTATTGTTGATCGAAAAAGCCTTGCTGTCTGCGGCAAATAATTCGCAAAAGTTTTTTTTGTGATCTAAAATAATTAACATTGCACCGAATTTAATCATTTGATTATTTTTTCGTTAAATTTATGTCAAAACTTGCTGTTTTTGGTGGTGAACCTGTCCGCAAAACTCCTTTTGTCAGCATCCCCATGGTTGATGAAGATGAGATGAATTTGGTCGTAGAGGCAGTTAAAAATTTAGATTTTTCTAAGCATTCAGGACCTTATTTTGCCGATATTCAAGAAATCTTGGCAACAAAAAGTATTGATGCCCTCAAATATCCTATGGGTGGGTATCATTTCTTGGGAGGGCGAAATATCCGTCAGTTTGAAGCAGATTTTAGTAAGCATTTTGGGGTGGATTATAGTATAAGTGTCAATTCGGCTACTTCGGGTTTGTCTGTAGCTTTAGCAGCGTGCGGGGTAAGCGTAGGGGATGAGGTGATTACTACGCCTATGACTTTTACGGCTACATCTTCCAGTATCCTTTTGTTCAACTCTATTCCCGTTTTTGTAGATATTGATCCTAATACTTTTTGTATAGATGCTGATAAAATCGAAGCGGCAATTACTGAACGAACTAAAGCCATCTTGTTGGTACATCTTTACGGAAATGCTTGCAATATGGATAAAATTATGGCAATAGCTCGTAAGCATAATTTGCGGGTGATAGAAGATTGCGCTCAATCCATAGGGACTAAATACAAGGGTCAATATACAGGAACTATTGGTGATTTAGGGGTTTTTAGTTTTCAACAAACTAAAAATATCATGACAGGCGAAGGAGGAATGATTATTACCAATAATCCTGAATACGCCAAGAAATGTAGGCTTATTCGCAATCATGGAGAAGGAGCAATGTTGTATGACCAAAGCGAAACAGATTTGGAAAATATTATAGGTTGTAATTTCCGCATGACTGAATTAAGTGCTTGTTTGGGAATTGCCCAACTACGAAAATTGACTTATTTAAATAACCTAAGAATACAAAATGCCCACAAATTATTAACAGGACTAAGAACTTATACCTTTTTAGAACCTATGAAAATTGAGGAGGGCTGTGAATGGATACCTCATATTATTGGTTTGAAATATTCGGAAGAATTGGCGGGTATGCCTCGACCAGTTTTCATTGAGGCATTGAAAGCAGAAGGGTTAAGCCTTACTACAGGGTATTTAAGACTAAACTACGAAAATCCAACCTTCTTACATAAAATTGCTTATGGCAAAAAGGGTTATCCTTTCGTTTCGAATGATTACGAAAGCACAGTACAATATTACAAAGGTATGTGTCCTGTTAGCGAAGAGTTGCGCGAAAAAGATATATTGTGTTTTTATCAGATCGGCTATCCTACCACCGAAAAAGACATTGATGATTTACTTTTGTGCATTGAAAAAGTAATTGCCCACAAAGACGAATTGCTCGAAAAGCAAGGGGAACTTATCAACAGGTATAATCGATCATTAGGCGGATTGTTACGATAAATTTTTAGATAATGTACAATATTATTGCCGTTATTCATGCACGAGGAGGCTCACAAAGAATCCCTCTAAAGAATATTGCCTTGTTAGGGGGGAAACCTTTAATTAGTTATTGTATTAAGGCTTGTTTGGGGAGTGAGTATTTACAGCGAGTAATCGTTTCGACAGATCATGAAGGCATTAAAAAAGCCGCTTTAGAGGCAGGAGCTGAAGTGCCTTTTGTACGTCCTCCGCATCTATCAACAGACTGCCCTTCGGAATTGGTAACAATTCATGCAGCAGATTTTGTGGAAGAGCAAGACAAAAAGCCGCTTGATATAATCGTTACTATACAACCTACAACCCCTTTCATTAGGTCACAAGACATTGATAGTTGTATAAAACTCGTAATTGATGGGGTAGCAGATACCGCTTTTACAGGTAATATTGTGCGCGAACGTCCTGAATGGATGTTTGAGATCATGGAGGTAGGCAAAGTAAGCCCTTTTATAAAGGGTGAGATGCAAGGCGAACGTGGTGTGTATCAATCCTTACCAAAATTAATTACCCCGAATGGCGGGGCATACGCAACTAAGCGTGCGGTGCTTTTTACCGAACAGGTTATTATTAAAGCTACTTCAGTAGCTTGTCATGTAATGCCTTTAGAATATTCAATAGACATTGACGAACCTGTTGATTTATCTTTTGCTAATTTTTTAATTTCTCAAAAAAGTTAATTCTTTCTTATGAATTGTCCCGTCTGTTTACATACCGAATCGGAAGTAGTTCGTAACCTTACGCGTTTGGAAGTCCAACAATCTTTGTATAGTTGTAAAAATTGTCAGTCTTTTTTTACAGACAACAATAAGGCTTTTAATAAAAAAATGAGTGCCTATTATGATCAGCAGCAAACCAAACCTGAACAAATTACTTGGGCGGTTTATAGGCGCTTTTTGCTTAGAGCTAAAAGACAAATCCAATTTATTAACCAACACATAGATACGCTGAAATATGATGTAATAGATTTTGGTTGTGGGTTTGGCTTACCTGGAGAATTATTGAAAAAAAATGCCAAATCTTATATGGGAGTAGAAATAGACCCTGTGCGTGTCAATTACTGCCGTGATAAATTAGGTTTAAATGTTTATTATAGTTTGGACGAATTACTCAATAAACACAAATTGGACAGAGTCATATTATATTTTTCCCAGATAGTAGGTTTATTGGAAAATTTGACGGAGTTCATCGAAACAGTTGCCAGAAATTCAAATGAGTTAGTGGTGTATATCGATACGGTCAATACAGAATCTGCTTATAAATCACGTTTATTGGAAGAAAACGTAGGTGAGGGCTTAATTTGGCATTCTCCCAAAGGGCTTCAAGCCATGTTCAAACGAATTGGTTTCAGTACAGTACATATAGAATCAGTCCAGTTTGATACAAATATGACTAATTTTTTTACTAACATACCCATAATCAATCGTTTATATAATGCTTCAGTAGGAGAATTAAGCCACATCAATCATATCTTCGGATCACATAAATTTGAGCAGGGGCTTTTTTTAAATATTTTGGCAAAAAAATAAAAAAACATTCATGCAAGCACAATATTATTACGCATTAGGTTTTTCGGATATTGTAAGCAAATTATTTTTACAAATCTATGTTTTCTTTTTCCGAATCAATGTGTATGTTTTCCCTTCTTTTATCGAAACTTATCAGGATTTGTGGGGTTTTCTGACCAAAAAAAGAAAAATTGTCCTAAGTAGCCAAGGTACAGGTCAGGTTTATAGAAAATTTTATGATCTTAATCAACTTAGTTTGGAATTGACAGAGCAGTATTATGAAAAGAATTATGCTAAAAAAATTATTTGGATCCAACAGATAGAATTGCTTTTCAATACCCAAAAATTTCAATATCATCTCAAACAATTCATTAGCTACCAAATTTTTCATTTTTTAAATGCACTTAGTTTTACTCCTCCAGATGGTTATTTGTTTGTTATTGACAATTCTTTGCATAGGTATTTGTTAGACCAACACGACAAGAAACATCAAGTTCGCTTCGTCAATGCTTTTGCATTTGAGTGTATCTTAGTTTTTTTATACATAGCTTGGCTTTTTTCGCAATTACTACGCCACAAAATTACCTTTAGCACCTCGAACCAATCATTCCGTATCTATAAAGAAGCAGGTGAAGGACTTGATCAAAAATCTCTACGTGAAGATGTCTTTATTGACGGTGAAAAAATCCAAAAAGATGATGTATTGTATTATCGAATAGCGGATACTGAGTATTATCGAAATCGTGCTTTCGAACAAGTCAAAGCTGCAGGCTATCATACAGTGGATTTAAAAAAAGTACCTATTTTTTTTAGAAATCTGCCCCAAACTTTTAAAATTTACTTTTTTTTACCCATTCGGCTGTTTTATGAAATACTAATAGGCGAGCAATCCAAGCAACATGGATATCTTAGTATTGCTTTAGTATCATTTTTTACCAGATCATTCAAGCATTTTGTTTTACTCAGCAGGTATCATTGTAAAGTGCATATTTCTATAGTAGATCGTTGCGAGGCACCCGAGAATATCATTATGAATTATTTGGGTTGCCAAAATGTATTGTACCATTGGTCAGATATGACCGTGTTACCTACCACATCGGAGGCGTACGCCTGCCACGATTTGTATTTGTGTTGGGGACGTATCCATTACGAACTTTACCAAAAATACAAGTTTTTTGATCGAGTGGAAACTATAGGGTGTTTTTTACTTTCCAATATAAACTACATAAAAACAGATAAGAAAAATCGTGTCTTGATTTGTGATACTTCTTTTGGCAATCTGATTCATTTTACACCTATGTTTTATATCCAATACCTCGAACTTGTATGGGATTTGGTACAAACATTTAAGGAAGTACAGTTTTATTTCAAACCCAAAAATATCATTCATCAAGAAATGTTTGAGGAGGAGTTAAGACAAAAATTTGAAACCCTGTGGCATAATATCAAGCAAAGTAAAAATTTTACTAATTATGAGTACGGTTATCCAATTGAAGATGCTATCGGTAATGCCGATTTGGTGCTTAACATGGGTATGAACTCTCCTGCGACATTGGCTATCATGGCTGGAATTGATGCTTTTTACTACGATTTAACAGGCAATAATACACACCCTTTTACACGCTTCAAGCATCAAGTGGTTTTTGATGATCCACAAATCCTCAAGGAACGTTTGTTGGAATGCTTAACCAATAAATACTCCGTATTTGACGTCATTCCAAAAGAACTTTTGGATCAATACCTTGATCAACAAAATAACTCCCAAGCCAAATTACTTTTATCAAAACATATTGCCGCACTGTTTGTATGAAAAATATCATTAAAATATACCATATTATTAACTCAAAAGAACGACAATATGCCATGCTGGTCGTTTTTCTGTCTTTTACCTTAGCTCTATTAGAAACCGTGGGTTTGGGATTATTACTCCCAATTATTGATGTGTTTTTTAATCCCAACAAAATACAAGATAATTTTTTCTACACTTTTCTTTCACATTATATTACTTTTCATAATCCCCTTGATTTTATTTCCGTATTGGTTGTAGTAGTTATTGCAATTTCTTTCTTTAAAATGTTTTATGCAGTCTGGGCTAATTATATTACCGAGCAATTTGGTAATATGATCAGTAATCGTTTGACTGTGAATCTACTCAAACATTATGTAGAAAAAAACTATGAATATCACCTCAATAACAGTAGCATTGTGCTATTTAGAAATGTGATTACCGAAGTGTATAATTTTGCTAAATGGTACATCAATGCCTTTTTTTCAAATCTGAGTGAATTATTACTCATTTCTTTGATTTGCAGTTTACTTTTCATTAGTTATTTTAAAATGACATTGATAGCGATCATTTTTCTTGGGTTGATTGTTGCGATCATGTATTTTATTTTTAGCAAACCCCT
>JAAFHK010000151.1 GCA_013297565.1 Cytophagales bacterium | reverse complement strand
CACTTCCACCCGTCCTCCAAACGTACCTACCGAAACACTGGGCCAACCAGAAAACTGTAAGGCAGGCCAGCCGTCAAACTGAATACGCACATTTCGCCCCAAAGAAAGCAAAGGAACGTCCATAGCTTTTACATACAATTCGACAGCCATGGCAGGATTGGAGGGCATAATAGTAGCTACCGCTTCGCCTTCTTTGATAGTTTCGCCCAAACCCGCCTTCATTGCCTTTACAATATAGCCTTCTTGAGGAGCCACTATTGCGTATTGTTGGCTTCGAATTTCCATATTGACGTACTCATTTTTGAGTTTCGCCAAAGAACCTACAGCGTCCGAAACATACGCCTGCGTGCCACTTTTGTCAGATTGTGCTTTCGATACTTTTTCCAAATACTCCGCTTTTGTGGAGTTAATTTCGAGCATGGCATTCAAAACCTTGTTTTGAGAAGCTAAAAACTTGTTTTCCGCTGAAGTCAATTTAGCATTTGCCTCTTGTATTTTCACCTTTGCGGATTCGAGTTTGACCAGCGGCGTAAGTCCTTTCTCGAAAAGATTTTGTTGCCCTTGCAACTGCCGTTCGGCTATTTTAAAATTAGCTTTTTCGGCTTCGTAATAAGTGCTGTCGCTAACGAGTTCAAACTGTGATTGTTGCAATTTGTTTCGAGCCTTCGCAAGACTCAAGCCCATATTTGCTTCCAAAGCCCCAATTTGCCTTTCTAAAGCACTTACTTTTTCTTGAGTAGAACCGATAGCTCCTTTTTTAGCAGTTAATTGTTCTTCCAAACGCAATAAAAGTTCTGGATCAAAAAACTTATCTTTGATCTCCGCCAAAACCAAAATAGTATCCCCTTTTTTGACATAAAAACCCTCACGAACTTTCCACTCTTGGATTCGTCCTGCAATAGCTGACTCTATAGTTTGGGGTCGATCTTCGGGCAATAATGCCGTTACTTTGCCATCAGCGTGGATATTTTGCTGCCAAGGTAGGAACAAAGCCATGATAAAAACAAGCGAAAAACCTATTAACCAATGCACAATCGTTTTGGCAGCCTGGGGCGGTTGCAAGGCTTTTGCCGCATTGAGTTTTTTGTCATAATAATCGTTTTTTTGCGATTTGTCTTTATAATCCGAAATTCCTAACATATAATTTATTGATTTCCTTAGTCTGAAAAACTATTTTTTGTTATAATTGTTCAATAATTTCCCTTGCCAAACCCGTTTTTTCTTGGATTTGCTCAAGCGAAAAACCTACTTCTTTTAAAGATTTAGCCAAATCAAGAATAAGACGATCTTTTTCCAAAAGTGTTTTTTCCCTTTCCTGATTTACCCGCTTTTCTTTTTCCAACTCCCCCGCTGTTTTTTCCAACTTTTCTGTCGCCTCGCCCAAACGACCTTTGTAATAACTAATTTCGTTGTCCCGTTTGATCAATTCAGCCAAATATTCGTCTTCGGCGTGCATCTGCTCTTCCAAATCTGGATTTTCCGAATCAGCGGCTTTCAAACGATTTATAAGCCTTTGCAAAAAGTCAGGAAACAAATGACGCAAAAATAAAAGCCTGTGTTGGTTATCCGTTTTTTGGGCATTTTGGTCAAAAAGTTGCAACAAAGCATATAATTTACGCTTGTATTCATCATTTTCGTATTCCGAAGGGCTGATCTTGCTCAAATTTGGTAACTGCACCACCCACATATCGAAACTCAAATTATCAATAAATTCATTGTTTTCCTGCAATATTTTTTCCCGAAAAACACCCATTTTCAAACGATTGGTCTTGATTATCAGGTCATTAAGTTCCTTTTCGATCCTGAAATTGAGGATAAAAATAGGTAAAAGACGTATCGGGAGTTGGACTTTTTCGATAGCCTGTGTTTTGGGATTGATGATTTCGGTTTCCCTTTTTCTTTGAAAATTGGCTGAAATATAGCGTTTGAAGCGGAAAATATCACTGCTTTGATTGGCTTTCTGAAGTTCGATCATGATTAGCTCTTCAGAACCGTCGGGCTTCTCGATAGTTGCCAAAAAATCTAAGTGAAACAAGCGAATTTCTTGCTCATTCGGAGAGGTTTTAATTTTTTCGGCATGAGAAATAGGTTCGAAAACAAGTTTGGTGATTTTTTCATTGATCAAGGTCGAAATCACAATCTTGGCACTCTCAATATCTTCCATGAGGTACTTGAAAACCACATCATAAAGCGGGTTCGGAATCACAATATACTCATTTTCAGGTGTTTCCATGTCTTCGTTTGTTTTAAAAAGTTCACAAATTTACAAAAAAATCCCAAAAAACCACTATTCCCCAATCATCACGAAAGCCCCAAAAATAAGGGTGTTCGAATTTGGCATTTTCCCGCATTTTGACGAAAATAATCTTGTTTCCAACTTTTAAATGTTAAAAAAAAATAAAAATTTGGAAATGTTTTTTTTTTTTTTTATGAAATTTGCAACGTGAAATATGATATTTTACTACACAAAAAAACTGTGTAATTTTTTTTTAATCACCACATTTATTTTAAACACATGAAAAAGGTAAAAAGAATTTTTAGTATTTTTGTTTTAGGTTTAGTTCTTTTAGCACCTGTTTTGGCTGTTTCTGGTGAAAGCAGAGACGATACTTACACTCCTCCCTCTGAAGACGAAGATTATATTTTTTGGGGTAGTACAACAGGGTACGGTCCTTGTGCGTTTGGTACAAGGCTTAAAGTAGAAAGATACTATATGTTTTGGGTAAAAACTTCAGAAAAAGTTACTACCGTAGGTTGTTAATTTCTCAATATGAATCTTATAAAAAAGGTAATTTCATTATTGGTAGGAGGCTTACTTGTAAGCCTCCCCACTGTTTTATTTGCACAAATAAGTGTTGTTGTGGTCGATTCGATGAACCTCGAACCTATTCCTTTCGTAGCTGTCAAGACTGATGGTCAAGAGTTTTCGAGTGATGAAAAAGGTTTTTTTCGCCTAAAAAGAGGTGTCAGTATCCTTACTTTAGGTGCTTTAGGTTATCAAACAAAAACAGTGTCGTTAAAAAGCAGAGAAAAAATAGACACTATTCGATTACAAAATATACCGCTTTATCTTAAAGAAATCACTATTTCGGCTAAAAAAAAGCAAGAGAAAAAGATAGGTTATGGAAATTATAAGGGCAGAGTAGGTTATGGAAGTGAAGTTAAAAGCCTACAAATTGCTATGTATTTTCCCGATTCTTTGATAAAAGACAGTATAAATTTTATCCAAAAAATACAAATTCCTCTTACATCTAATCAAAATGCGGTCTGTTATTTAAAAGTTGCCTTGTTTAGCTCCAATTCCGAAAATTTACCTGACCAACCCTTGCACGAAAATTTGTTAGTTGAAATTAAGCCTAAAACTCAAGAGTTAGTATTAGATTTAGAAAAACCTATTCTTTTTCCTAAAAACGCGGTTTTCGTCATAATTGAGTGGTTAGGAAAATCACTAACAGGCGAAGATTTTTCCAACTTGGCATACATCAAATACACCCAAAAACTGAATCATTGTTTTATGTATGTAAAATCTGTTACCGAAACCACATGGATAAAAATGAGTCAATGGCAAATGAGAAATGAAAAACCTATCAATCTCAAAATAAATCTTGTGTTATGTGATTAGATTTTCAAGACTTTGAAATTATTTTGACCTACAAAAAAATTCCCAAAAAACCACTATTCCCCGATCATCACAAAAGCCCCCCAAAAATAAGGGTGTTCGAATTTGGCATTTTCCCTCAGGGCATATTGGGCTTTTCGGAAGGCTTGGCGTTTATTTTGGGTTTTGAACCATTCCGTCTTAAAGTGCATCATCAGCATTTGCGTAGCCGCATCATCGACTTTCCAAAGGCTCATCACGATAGTCTTTGCCCCCGCCGACTGAAACGAACGTTGCAAACCATACACCCCTTCGCCTATTTTGACCTCACCCAAACCCGTTTCGCAAGCCGACATAATGACCAATTCGGTTTGGCTCAAATCGAGGTTCATGGCTTCGTAAGCCGTCAAAATCCCGTCTTCGGTTTTCGCAGAACCCGCCAAATTACCCATCTCCGCCAACATAGTTTCAGGCGAATAGGCATGGCTCGCACCCGCCAAAAGCAAACCCGAATTCATCAAAATATTGCCTTTATTCCCTTCCAAAAGTGGTTCATTTTCAGCCTTTTGCGTCTTTTTTTCAGGGCTAACGAAAAATCCATGCGTAGCTACGTGCAGGGTTCGAGGGTTTGGGTATTTTTTCAAATTGGCTTCGCTGGCTTCTTTTCCCAAAAATACCAAATGTTCAAAATCGTATGCTTTGTAAAGGTTTTGCATTCCTTCTATTTCCGTTTTTGTCCCCAAAAGCGGCGTAATGCCACTAAAGCCAGTAAATTGCTGTAAATTTGCTTTTCTTTCGGACGAAATATCATTTTTTTCTATTTTCGCACTTTCCAAATGTTGATATTCATAATCAGGAAAGCCAATCAGAACCGAACTGTTTGCACTGCTTGGTATTTTATTTTCCCTTAATTTTATAATGTCTTTAGTATTACTAACTAATTGAATTTCAAGCTGATCCAATAAATAGTTGCGCTTTTCTGTGTCCCAAAGCGTATTCAAATTGATTTGGTTATAAAAACCATCGGGCGAAAAAAAGATTTTCCGCACATTCTTCAACGATTGCGCTTCTTGGATCGGTTTCCAAAACAAATTGTATGAATTTTTGTCCAAAATTCGGAATTTAATTTGGTTTCGGTACAAAGCAAAGTCTTTGGTTTCCAAATCTTTACCGTTTCGAAGAACGACCATTTCAGGATTTTTTAGCGTTTCGGGCGTAACTATCAGGGCAACATAAAAAACCGAATCGACAAAATACCCTCCCGAATCGGGCATAAATTTGCGAAAACGCAACATCTCGATAGCCGCTTCACCTGCTTGCAAATTTTTCCGAATGTCCTGCCAAGCATAGCGGTCGAGGCGGTTTGTTTTGTCTTTTTTGCTCTGGTCGAGTTTTACCCTCAAAGAAATGGCTTTTTCTAAATAATTTGCCACATTTTGCAAAGAATCGACCTGTATTCCACTGGTTTGCAATTCTTCCGTTCCCAGTTTATAAACCTTTGCCAACTGTTCTTTTAGCTCAATCCAGCGCTTGTACGTTTGGATCAAATTCGGGTCTTGACTTTGCAAAACCTGTTCTCTAATTTCCTGATTGGTATGAAAAATCAAGGCTTTGGTCGCAAGCTGTCGGTCGTACATATCACCCAATAGTTTGGGCTTTTGGAGGCTTCGCAAAAGAATAAAATTGTCAAATTGCTCGAAAAATTCGTGAATTTCTTTGTAAAAAAGGGCTTTTTCTTGCTCACTCAAAAAAGCAAAATAGCGTTGGAATTGTTGCAAATAGTTCTCCACGCTTTGCTGGTGCAGGCGTTCGGAAGCCACCAAATTTCCGTTTGCCCAAGTGAGCATACTCAAATCATTTACGCCTGCAATGTAATCGGGGTGCTGGGCATCAAGCATATTTTTTCGCAAATCCTGCGCTATTTCGTGGTGGGCAGTGGCTTCCTCGTATTTGCCCATGTAATAGTACAAATTTCCCACGTTTGATTCTAATTTGGCATATTCGATATGGTTTTCGCCCAAAACCAACCTAAAAGTATCTAATAAACCCAAATACAAGGTTTCACTCTCCTCAAAACGCTTAAGTTTTCGGTTGGCTTCGGCTAAGTGCTTGATAGTCAATAAGTAATCAAAGTGCGTAGTTTGTTCCTTGCTTCGCCAAATATTGCTTGCCTGTTCCAAAAGCGGCACAGCCAAACTATCGTAATTGGCTGATAGATAGACAGTTGCGAGGTCTTTGAGGGTTTTGGCGTAGTTTGGGTGAGTTTTGCCAAACTGCTTTTCATGATGTGCTAAAACTTCTTTCAAAAGTTTGTGGGCTTCGGCAAAATTATTGAGTTTGATATACAACAAAGCCAAATTTCGCAAAACTTCAAAATATTTTTTTTGCTTATATTTCGTTGTGTCAGACCTTTCAGACTTGCTATTTTTCGAAAACAAAAACAGTCCTTGTTTGTAAAGATATTCGGAAGCCGTAAATTGTCCTGTCTGATAATATAGATTGGCTTGTTCGAAAAGATTCAGCACCGAGTCGGGCGATTGATTTTCGGTATAAATTTCGGCGGCGTTTTTATGGAAAATTTCGGCATTCTGTAAATCCCCTTTGAGCAAATAAATGCGCCCCAGATTGTCCAATGTTCGGGCATAATTTGTGTTTTGTGTCCCAAAATTGTTTTTCGTAATTTCCAAAACTTTCAAATAAACCCGTTCCGCCAAGACATAACGCCCTGTTTGTTCGAACAAATCCGCCAAAGCGTTCAGGGAAAGCAAAGCATCAGGGTGTTGCCAACCCAATCGGTCTTTTCGGATAATGAAGGCTTCCCAAAGAAAATCCTGCGCCTTAGAATAATTGCCTTTTTCCAAAGCTATTTCGCCTTTTTGGTGTTGTTCATTGGCAAAAATGGTGTCTGCTTCCGAAAAATTTTGAGCAAAAAGGGTTTGGGAAACGAAAAAAAAGCAGAGAACTAACACTTTTTTGAGAAATGTTAGTTTGGAAAAAAACTTGGAGTTCTTCATGGTTAAGATCATAGATAACTTCAAGATCGTGCTGTATTTTTTTACAAAGTAAGCATAATAAAGATTTTTTCGTAAAAAATCTTTATTATTGTCAATAAAACTGGCAAATCTATGATAAAAGTATTTGAAAATGAATATGCTGAACTTTATGATATGAGTGATGAAATTCCTCATGTACTTTTTGGGCATTGGCGAGGTTTTTGGTGGCTTAGGGACGCAGAAGCTGTGCGTGCTTTGCATTTTCCGCTGGATTAGGTCAAAGAAAAAGACATTAAAATTATGCTAAGTAATCCTGTATAAATAGGTAGGTTTATTTTTATTTTCGTATTTTTGCGGCATGGGACGTTAAATACACCAAAATTGGACGAAAAAGCCAAATTGGACTTAAAAAAAAGGCTACGAAAAGCAGAACAAACCATGCCTTTCGCAAACGCTGTCATGTGATTTTATTAAAATCAGAAAATAGGAAATCTAAAGAGGTATACTCAATAAAAATTGCTTTGTGATTTTGGAATATGAAAATTCCAAGACATTAGGTTTTCTAATTCCGAAGAATACTGATCAATTCTATTGAAAAAATCGAGTATTCTCTGCCGAAACTCCTCAAAACTTTTACAAAATTCTGTGTCAATCGCTTTCTTGCGCATAAATTTCCATAGCCTCTCGATCAGATTCAGATTAGGCGAATAGGAAGGAAGAAAAATTTGCTTTATACGGCTATTTTGCATTTTTTCTTGCAATAATTTGTTCTTATAATACCGAGCATTATCGGAGATGACATAAATACAAACTCTATTATGTTCTTTTTTTTCTATTTTTTTGTATAATTCCCATGTGCTTTGTGAATTAATCCTTTCAGATTCGCCGATCAAAATTTCAGAAGGATTTTGAGCATTCATGGCTCCATTCAAATTCAATCTTTTTCGCCCCGAATTGGAAGGGATTTCCCGCTCTTCCCCTGTCCGAATCCAAGCATAAGCAGGACGGGTATTGTGCTGAGGATGTACCGCATCGACAAAATACACCGCCTCCCGATCCCGAAGGGCTGCCATCATGTCCTCAAATGCTTGCACAAAAGCCGCTTGTTTCTCTAAATTTACCTCAGAAGGTACTAATTTTGTTTTCTTATAAGAAAACCCCAAAGGCCTCAAAAGAAGAGCAAGACCTTGACAAGTCTATTTTTTTCCAAAGCTTCTGTGTACAAAATCAGCTATTTCTGCGCTGTTTTTGTACAAGTTAGCGTCCAATTCGGCACATAATAATTTTTGTTCATCTTCGTCTAATTTGCCTTCATAAGCCTGATAATGGTCTTTCAAATACAAGTCCAAGCCCTCTTGTAGGTATTTTTTCTCATAATTCTTTAGCGTAGAGATACTAATACCAAGACACAAGGCTATTTCTTCCTCATTTTTCCCCAAATGAAGCATCAAGAGAACCGTAATTTTGACATAATTACGGTTCGCTTTGGATAGGTGCTGTAGTTCTCGCAGCAATTTATATTCGTCTTCGGGTAATTTCATAAGGCAAATTTAGCATTTTTTCAAGAATACAAAACAAAACCATTTTTGTTTGAGTATAATAAATCAATCTACCTTATTTCAACAATTTTTCCGCACCCGCTTTGATGTCATCTACTACGCTTGGGTCAAGCAAGGTCGAAGTATCGCCCAAACTGCCTGTTTCGCCTTCGGCTATTTTCCTCAAAATTCTCCGCATAATTTTTCCTGAACGGGTTTTGGGCAAACCTCGAACCACCTGAACTACATCGGGTTTGGCAATCGCCCCAATAATTTCAGTAATGACCTGATGAATTTCTTTTTTGAACAAAACTTCGTCCGCAGGTGGCATTTCACAAATCACGTAGGCATAAATTCCCTGCCCTTTGATAGGGTGAGGATAACCAACCACAGCCGATTCGACAACCAAATGATGTTCATTAATAGCACTTTCGACTTCTGCCGTCCCTATCCTATGCCCCGAAACATTGATCACGTCATCAACCCGCCCTGTAATTCGGTAATAACCGTTTTCGTCCCTTCGGCAACCATCACCCGTAAAATACAAATTCGGGTATGCCCCAAAATAATTGGTTTTGCAACGTTCATGATCACCGTAGGTGGTGCGGATCATCGAAGGCCATGGGAATTTGATACAAAGATTGCCTTCCACGTCATTTCCTACGATTTCTTTGCCGTCTTTATCGACCAAAATTGGCTGTACCCCAGGTAGCGGAAGCGTAGCAAAAGCAGGTTTCAGCGGAGTAATATTTGCCAAAGGCGAAATCATAATGCCGCCTGTTTCGGTTTGCCACCACGTATCGACTATTGGGCAACGTCCCTTGCCAATGTGTTCGTGATACCACTGCCACGCTTCCACATTGATAGGTTCGCCAACCGATCCCAGCACTTTCAAAGAATCAAGTTTGTAGGGTTTGATCGGTTCGAGTCCTTCGGCTTGCAAAGCCCTGATAGCGGTAGGGGCGGTGTAAAAAATATTGACTTTGTGGCGGTCGCAAACTTCCCAAAAACGCCCTGCGTGCGGATAGGTCGGTACGCCTTCGAACATGACCGTAGTTGCTCCTGCCAGAAGCGGAGCATAAATTACGTAGGAGTGTCCTGTAACCCAACCCACATCGGCGGTACACCAAAAAACATCACCCGCTTCGTACTGGAACACATTTTCGAAAGTATATTGGGTATAAACCATATACCCCGCTGTAGTATGCACTACGCCTTTGGGTTTTCCTGTACTGCCCGAAGTGTAAAGAATAAAAAGCATATCTTCGGCATCCATCACCTCCGCCACACATTCTTTTTTGGCAATTTCCATTTCCTCGTGCCACCACAGATCACGCCCATGT
>JAAFHK010000150.1:2587-9554 GCA_013297565.1 Cytophagales bacterium | reverse complement strand
GCAAAAAATCAATGAATTGGAAACCTATTTGACTGGAATCAATAGCCTTTCGCCACCTATTTCGCCTGTTACGCTGATCAAAGCCGCCAACCAAGCCTATTTTGCCGATAGTGCTTCGTACCGCCTCCCTACCAAACGCGAATTGCCTTTTTTACAAAAATATTTGGGCGAAACAGGCAAAGCAAACAGTTTGAGCCGTAGTTTTTTGGATTCGAACCAACAGCAGGTAAGAATTTCGATGAAAGTTGCCGATTTGGGATCGATCAAAATGGATTCGCTGATTCGATTCAAAATTATGCCCGAAGCAGAAAGAATTTTTGCGAACGCAAACTCAAAAGTAGAACAGCAAGGGACTCAAATCCAAATTATTGATTCGGATACCTTGAAAAACATAGCAGATCAAGATTCTATAGTCCAAGATACCGTCCAAATCAACGCCACAGGCACAACGCTACTTTTTATCAAAGGCAATGAATATTTGATCAGCAATTTGAAATCGAGTTTGCTTTTAGCGGTCGTACTCATTGGGCTAACGATGGGTTTGCTTTTCCAAAATGTTCGAATGATGATTTTGTCCCTGATTCCTAATATGTTACCGCTTTTGGTTGTGGCGGGTTTGATGGGCTATCTCAATGTGGCTCTTAAGCCAAGCACTGCCCTTATTTTTAGCATTGCTTTTGGGATTGCGGTTGATGATGCGATCCATTTCTTGGCAAAATACCGTCAGGAACTTTTACATCATAATTTTGATGTATCCGAAGCCGTTCGGGTCAGTATTCGCGAAACAGGTATGAGTATGATTTATACTTCTGTGGTTTTGTTTTTTGGTTTTGTTATTTTTACAGCTTCCGAATTTGGCGGGACGGTTGCACTGGGTTCGCTTACTTCTACCACTTTGATTATTGCCATGATGACCAATTTGGTGCTTTTACCTTCGCTATTGCTTTCTTTTTCGAAGGGCAAAGCTGATGTAGAAAAAGAGAACCGTTTATTGGAAGATTTTGAAGAATAATTTTTCAAAATGAACTATCTTTTCTGCTTTGCGTTTTAATATTAAAGTTTATGAGCAAATGTAAAACGCCCTTAGGGTGTTAGGTGATTTACTGAAACAAACTATTTAACCGCACCCTAAAGGGTACGGTACAAAATTTTCATAAACTTTATTATACTCACGAAATAAACAACAATAAAATGACTACAGCAGATCAACTCGTAAAAACAGACACACCTATGGCAGTTGCTAAGGGAATAAAAGAATGTTTCAGCCTATTGGCGGAGCGCATGAATGCTACACATATTGAATACACGGAAGAAATTTCGATCCTCAATATTGAGCTTAGCAAAGGACGTTGGCAGAATGTACGCGGTTTTTTGCGTAAAAGAGGTAATCACGATTTCGTGGTAATGATGTCGAAAGTTTGCTCTTTGGACGAATACCCCAATATCGACTGGAAAAACCTACTCGAACGAAGCAATAACCTTAAGTATTGCAAATTTGTCGTTCATCACGATTACCTCGAAGTAGTGGCTTCAGCCTATTTTGATAATGCGCCGCTTGACTACTTGGAGCAAGTAGCCCACGAAGTAGCGCACACAGCCGATCTACTCGAACACGAAATTACAGGAATTGACGCACAATGAAAAAATAAAAAACCGCAATATTTTAAAAATATTGCGGTTTTTTACTGTTTCATTGATTATTTTCTGTATTTATTTGACTCCACATACATTTATTAAAGTTTATTAATAAATGCGTAACGCCCTTTAGGGTGTTTGTAATAGCTTGAAAGTCAGCACATTGGCACACCCTAAAGGGTATGCTACAGATTTATTCATAAATGCCATTTCTTCCCTAACAAGTATCAAAAACCTCTCTGCCCAAAATGCAACAAAAAGCCTGAAAATTAGTTTTCAAGAGAAATATTCCCCTAAACTATGATGAAATACAATTCGTTGCTACTCATTTTTGGTATTTCTTTGTTTTTTGTTTTTGAAGCCTGTTCACAAACCCCTAAAAAAATGGAAAAAGACAAAAATCCGACCAAACCTTCCATCGTAAAAACCGATGAGGAATGGCGAAAAATTCTAAGTCCTGAAGCCTATCATGTATTGCGTGAAAAAGGCACAGAACGCCCCTACGTCAATGAATATGATGATCATTTCGAGGCAGGTATGTATGTTTGTGCCGCTTGCCAAGCACCACTTTTCGAATCAAAAGCCAAATACAATTCGGGTTGCGGCTGGCCTGCTTTTTATGATGCCATTGACAAGAGCAAAATCAACGAAATTTCGGATTTCAGCCATGGAATGCGGCGTGTCGAAGTTACTTGCAAAGCCTGTGATGGGCATTTGGGACATATATTTCCTGATGGACCCAAACCTACAGGTATGCGTTATTGTATTAATTCGGTCTCGATCAAGTTTATTCCCCAAGAAAAGAAAAATTAGGAAAAACAAATTCTTATTTTTGTCCCAATTTTCAATATACAGAATTTTGTAGCATAGACTTTTTCTGTGCCAAAAAGTCATTCAACACCTAAATATTATGCAACACATCTTGGTAACGGGCGGAGCAGGTTTCATTGGGGCTAATTTTTTGCCCTATTTTTTGGAAAAACACCCTGATTATTTCGTGATCAATCTCGATTTACTGACTTATGCGGGCAATTTGGAAAATTTGGCAGAACTCAAAGGACACGCACGTTATAAATTCATTAGGGGAAATATTAATAATAGCGCCCTTTTAGAGCATATTTTCGAGGAGTTCGACATTAAAAGTGTAATCCATTTTGCCGCCGAATCGCACGTGGATAATTCCATTTCGAGTCCCGAAGCCTTTATCCTCACCAACGTAAATGGTACTTTTACCTTGCTCGATGTGGCACGCCGTCATTGGCTAAAAGCCCCTTTCGAATACAAAGAAAATTATACAAATTCACGCTTTCACCATATTTCGACAGACGAAGTGTATGGTTCTTTGGGTTCTACAGGGCTTTTTAGCGAAACCACGCCCTACGCCCCAAACAGTCCCTACAGTGCCTCAAAAGCCGCAAGCGATATGATTGTTCGCAGTTATTTTCATACCTACGGACTGAATGTGCTTACGACCAACTGCTCCAATAATTACGGACCCAAACAGCATGACGAAAAACTGATCCCGACCATTATTCGCAGTGCTATCAATCAAAAACCAATTCCTGTCTATGGGGACGGCATGAATGTTCGAGATTGGTTATATGTTTTGGATCACTGCAAGGGAATTGATTTGGTTTTCCATAAAGGCAAAGCAGGCGAAACCTACAACGTGGGCGGACGAAACGAACGGCATAATCTACACATTGTCAATAAGATATGTGAAATGCTTGATCAAAGAAAACCGCTTTCAGACGGAAAATCTTACAAAAGTTTTATCACTTTTGTAAAAGATCGCGCAGGACACGACCGCCGTTATGCCATCGATGCAAACCGAATCGAAACAGAACTGGGCTGGAAAGCTGATGAAAATTTCGAAACAGGAATCGTAAAAACAGTAGATTGGTATTTGGAAAAATACTCGAAATAATAAGGCAAATAGAAACGTTGGCAAGGGTCTTTAGACCTTGCCAATCGTTCCAAATTTCCCGCAAATTATTCTCCCATGCAACACGAACCAACAAGCATAAAACTTGAAAATATGGCTGATTTTCAGGAGATTGCGCTCCACAAAGCCCTTACAGAAGGACAAGCCGTAGCCCTTTGGCGCTTGCCCAATGCTCAAAATCAACATCTTATCATAGACTGTTCTGAATCCCTTTTTTGGAACAAACCCGATTTGGAAAGTCTGCCCGCAGGTTTTTTGGTAAGTCCCTTCGAAAGCCCTGATGGAAAAGCCTATTTTCTCCATGCCGATATTCACCACAGTTCCGAAAATACCAACTTCCAACTGGGGCATCGAACCCAAAAAGCAGGTTACACTTTAACAAAAGCAAACGACCTACTCGATCAAATTCAAAATTATTCGCCGAGCAAAACGTTTTTTTCTTCTTTTTTTAAAAAAAACAATACACAAGATACTGAAAAACAGCATTATACGGATTTGGTACAAAAAGGGATTGAAGCCATTGAGAAAGGCGAGTTTTTAAAAGTGGTGCTTTCGCGCCGCAAGAGGATAAATTTGCCACAAAATTTTCGCCTTTTCACCATCTTTCAAAACCTCTGCCAAGCCTATCCTCATGCTTTTATTTCCCTGACGGCTATTCCAAATGTGGGAATTTGGATTGGGGCAAGTCCTGAAACATTGGTTAGTTTGGACAGAAAAGGCATTTTTCGAACAGTTGCTTTGGCAGGCACACAGCCAAAAGGCGATCTGACCAATTTGCGGGAGGCGCGCTGGTCACAGAAAGAGATCGAGGAGCAAGCCTTAGTAAGCCGTTATATTATCAACTGTTTCAAAAAAATTCGTCTGCGTGAATTTGAAGAATTGGGACCCCGAACGGTTGCGGCGGCAAATCTTCTACACCTTCGGACTGATTTTGAAGTCGATACCCAAGACCTTAATTTTCCCGAATTGGCAAACGTTATGCTCGAACTCCTCCACCCCACTTCGGCGGTTTGCGGAATGCCCAAAGCACCAAGCCTCGCATTTATCCAACAGTACGAAGGTTATGATCGGGAATTGTACAGTGGTTTTTTGGGACAGGTAAATATTGACCATGAAACGCACCTTTTTGCCAATTTGCGGTGTATGCAAGTCTTTGAAAATGAGGCAGTTCTCTATGCAGGAGCAGGCATTACCCAAGATTCTTCGCCCGAAAAAGAATGGGCAGAAACGGAACAAAAATGCCAAACCTTACTCGCCATTTTGCAAAATTTGGAAAGACAATGAATCTGCGAATAGATTAATGTTTATGAAAAATTTTGTAAAACGCCCTTTAGGGTGTTTTTAAAACACTGAAAATCAATAAATTGACACACCGTAAAGGGTATGTTACAGATTTATTCACAAACTCTATTTCTTACTGAAAAAATTTTTTCGCAACGACCAACAAACCAAAAGACTCCGAACCGTCCTTTTCGCGCGTTCTGTGGTGGGCGGCGTGCGCCTTGCTGATCGCTTGCAAATATTTGTTTTGGCTTCGCCCAAACCATTTCAGGCGTTTGTGAATCATAATATCGTGTAGCACAAAATATAACATTCCGTAGGTCGAAACACCGACTCCCGCCCAAAAACGCCCATCAAAACCATTTTTTGCTCCCAAATAAATCAAAATAGCCGCTATAGAACCAAAAAACAAAGAAAAAACATCATTGAGTTCCAAAAAACTTTCTTTGTGTTCGTGGTGCGTTCGGTGAATATTCCACAAAACACCGTGCATAAGATATTTGTGAATAAACCATGAAGCGACTTCCATGAGTATAAAACTCCCCAAAAAATATACTATTTCCATGTTTTTATTGTTTTTTTCCAAAAATTTCTGCCTCAACTATCTGGCAAATAATATGCCCGATCAAGATATGCGATTCTTGGATTCGGGGCGTATCAGTAGAGGGAATATTGACCAAAAAATCACACATTTCTTTCATTTTTCCGCCTGTTTTGCCTGTAAAACCGACCACAATCATGCCCTGTTTTTTGGCTACTTCGATAGCTTTGAGGATATTTCCCGAATTACCAGAAGTCGAAATCGCAATCAGCATATCGCCTTTGCGTCCTGCGGCTTGCACCATTCGAGCATAGATTTCCTCATAACTAAAATCGTTGGCAACGGCTGTCAAATAGGACGAATTGACGTGCAGGGCTTCGGCAAACAGCGCAGGACGATTGAGGTAAAAACGCCCTGAAAGTTCGGCGGCAAGGTGTTGAGCATCTGCCGCACTGCCTCCATTTCCACAGAAAAGCACTTTTCCGTCCGTCCCAAAAACGCCAACCATGCTTTTGGTAATTGCCTCGACCGTAGCAAGCAAGGCGGCATCTGCCAAAACTGCTTGTTTGGTCGCAATGCTTTCGCTAATAATATGATCAATTTGCTGTTTCATCTTTCTTTCCGTATTTGTGTTTGACAAATTCCCAAACCGCAGGCATTACCGAGAGAATAACAATTCCGAAAATAACCAAAGTAAAATTTTTGCGCACCGTTTCGAGTCCGCCAAATAAATAACCCAAAGCCAAAAAACTCACCACCCAAACCACTCCGCCAATGATATTATAAGAAATAAAGCGGGCATAATTCATAGTCCCAATGCCTGCCACAAAAGGGGCAAAAGTACGAATAATAGGCATAAAACGGGCAATAATGATCGTTTTTCCACCATGTTTTTCATAAAAGGCTTGGGTTTGGAGTAAATACTCCCTTTTTAAGAACCTGTAGTTTTGACTAAATACTTTTTCGCCCATCGTTTTCCCAATCAAATAATTGGTCGTGTCGCCCAAAAAAGCCGCCACAATGAGCAAAGCCCCCAACAAAAAAACATTCAAATTATTATCGGGATTCGCCGCCAAAGCACCCGCCGCAAAAAGCAAAGAGTCGCCAGGAAGAAAAGGCGTAACGACCACACCTGTTTCCATGAAAATAATCAAAAATAAAATCAAGTACACCCAAGTTCCATAGTCGGTCGTAAGCTGTGCCAAGTGCTTGTCGAGGTGCAAAAAAATATCGATAAATTGATACAAAAGTTCCATGAAAGTGCAGTTGTTGTTTTTTTGAAAAATAGTTTTCTTGGCAAAAATAATAATTTTTTTCAAATCCTAATGCGCCTCCAACCAATTTAAGCCTACGCCTGCCTCGACTTCCAAAGGAACAGCAATCTCGAAAGCAGTCCGCATGAGTTCAATAATTTTGGGTTTTACCATTTCCAATTCGGGACGATACACATCAAAAACCAACTCGTCATGAACTTGCATAATCATCTTGGTTCGGAGTTTTTCTTTTTGTAAAAACCTGTGAATCAGGATCATAGCCTTTTTGATCAAGTCCGCCGCCGAACCCTG
>JAAFHK010000150.1:0-2577 GCA_013297565.1 Cytophagales bacterium | reverse complement strand
GGGTTATTAATGGCGTTTCGTTCCGCAAAACCTCGTTGCGTTTGGTTTCTGGAATTAATATCCCGCAAATACCGCCGCCGCCGCATAATAGTTTCCACATATTCGTGTTCCCTTGCAAAATTAATGATGTTGTCCATGTAAGTTTTGATCGAGGGAAATTCCTGAAAATACGCCTCGATGATTTTTCCTGCCTCTTTGCGCGGAATGTTGAGCCGTTCTGCCAAACCAAACGCCGAAATGCCGTAAATAATCCCAAAATTAGCGGTTTTTGCCTTGCGGCGCATATCACCCGTAACTTCTTGAAGTTCGACTTTATAGAGTTTGCTTGCCGTAATCGTGTGAATATCTTTGCCCAAACGGAATGCCTCGATCATTTCGGCATCTTGGCTGAACGCCGCCATAATCCGCAGTTCGATTTGCGAATAATCGGCAGAAAGCAAGATATGATCGGGATCGCGCGTAATAAATGCCCTTCGAATTTCCTTGCCTTTTTCTGTTCGAATCGGGATATTTTGCAGGTTGGGATTATTGGAACTCAAGCGTCCTGTAGCCGCAACTGCCTGATTATAAGAGGTATGGATCAGTCCGTCCCGCTTGCTGACCATCAGGGGCAGGGCATCTACGTAAGTCGATTTCAGTTTTTGAGTCTGCCGATATTCCAAAATTTGGCGGATAATTTCATGATCGGGGGCAAGTTTGATCAGCACTTCCTCGCCCGTAGCATATTGCCCTGTTTTGGTTTTGCTGGGTTTTTCTATCAATTTCAGTTTATCAAACAGCACCTCACCCATTTGTTTGGGCGAATTGATATTAAAACTCATGCCTGCCAATCCAAATATCTGATTTTCAATAAATTGCAAATCTTTTTCCAAACTAATCGAGTATTCCGCCAAAGCCGATTGGTCAATTTTTACTCCGTTCCGTTCGATCTGTGCCAAAACCTCAACCAAAGGCAATTCGATTTCTTCGAAAAGCGTATCAAATTGGTTTTCAATGAGTTGTGGAGCAAAAATTTCTTTGAGTTGGAGGGTTACGTCCGCATCTTCTGCCGCATAGATTGCCGCTTTTTCGACCGCTACGTCCCGCATACTGCCCTGATTTTTTCCTTTTTTCCCAATCAATTCGTCAATGCCGATGGGCGTATAATTCAAATAATTCTCTGCCAAAACGTCCATATTATGCCGAGTATCAGGATCGATCAAATAGTGCGCAAGCATGGTATCAAAAAACCGACCTTTGACCGAAATGCCGTAGGTTTCCAATACGATCATGTCGTATTTTATATTCTGCCCAATTTTTGTAATTTGTTCATTTTCAAGCACTTCTTTAAACTCCCAAACAATTTTTCGGCACTCCTCGAAATCTTCGGGGAGGGGAATATAAAAGGCTTCATGTTTGCGATAACAGAAGGACAAACCCACTAATTCGGCTTCGCAGGCATCGGTCGAGGTGGTTTCCGTATCGAAACAAAACTCCTTTTGCAAAGCCAAAAAACCGATCAAACTTTTTCGCAATTCGGGCGTGTCGATGAGTTGGTAATCGGCTACTATGTTGTCAAAGGTGAGTTTATCTTGCGTATTTTGGTTCGTATTTTCTGTGTTTTCCGTATTTTCTTCCAAAAAATCGGTGTTTAGAGTAGTTTGGTTTTTGCTTGTACTTCCCAAACTTTCCCCAAAAAGCCCAATTTGCTCTTTTTTGGCAACTTGTTGCGGAACAGGATTGTCTGATTTTTGGGAAACTCCTGTTTTTTGGGAATTTTCGGTTTTATCGTCCCCAAAAATTCTTTTTTTCAGGGTTCGAAATTCCAATTCATCAAATAAATTTCGGAGCAAATCAGGGTTATAACCTTTATAAACTAATTGATTTTCAGACACTTCCAAAGGCACGTTGATATCGATAGTTGCCAAACGCTTCGACAAAATGCCGTCTTGTCCGTACATTTTGACGAGTTCTTGTGTTTTACCTTTGAGTTTATCCACATTCGCCACCAAATTTTCGACCGTATCAAATTCAGCAATCAATTTTGCGGCTGTTTTTTCGCCTATTCCCTTGATTCCCTTGATGTTATCGACCGCATCACCCATCAGCCCTAAAATATCCGCTACCTGATCAATGCGTTTGATTTGCCATTTTTCCAATACTTCCGCTACGCCCATAATCGATACTTCGTTGCCCAAAAAAGCAGGTTTGTAGAGGAAAATATTTTCCGAAACCAACTGCCCATAATCCTTGTCGGGAGTCATCATAAAGACCTGAAAATCAGGGCGTTCCAAACGTTTGGCTACAGTCCCAATCACATCGTCCGCCTCGAAGCCGCCCAATTTGAGGACAGGCACTTGGAACGCCTCGCAAATCCGCAAAGTATAAGGCACAGCAATCGTGATGTCTTCGGGTTGGGCTTGGCGTTGCGCCTTGTATTCGGGATATTCGATGTGCCGAAAAGTCGGTTCAGGAGTATCATAGACGACCGCCAAATGGGTAGGTTTTTCGTTCTTAATAATATCTAAAATGGTATTGGTAAAGCCCAAAATAGCCCCTGTATTTAGCCCCTGCGAACTAATGCGTGGATTTTTGGAA
>JAAFHK010000015.1 GCA_013297565.1 Cytophagales bacterium | reverse complement strand
AAGTTTTTATACCGAAAACTTTGAAATAGCCATTTTATTTTCAGATTTGCTAAAAAAAATCACCAAATTAAGTTTTTTAGACCAAATTTGGCGATTCGCTATTGCAAACAAAGTACAAGTATATAATTGGTATATTTTGTACCGCAAATGGTTTTAGATTTCGTAACTACTTCCTAATCACAGCCCCCGCTTGCGTTTCAAAGGCGTTCATAAGTTTGGTCATGGTTTTTTCGATCACCTGATCGGTCAGCGTGGCGTTCAGGTCTTGTAGCACAAAACTCAAAGAATAAGATTTTTTTCCTTCGCCCACCTTGTCGCCCTCATACACATCAAAAACATTGATTCGTTCCAAAAAATTCTTTTCGGTTTGGAAAGCAATTTTTTTGAGGCTTTCATAAGAAACCGCTTTGTCCAAAACCAAAGATAAATCCCTACGAACCGAAGGAAATTTCGGGATTTCGGTAAAGGTTCGCGTAGGATTGTAGCGTTTCAAAAGGGTTTCGAGATCGAGTTCGGCATAAAAAACCTCTTGTTTGATGTCGAGCTGTGCCGTAACTGTTTTTTTCAAAAGCCCGATTTTTGCCCATTCTGTTTTTTTATTTGTCCAAGCCAAACCGTATTGAAAGGGTTCAAAATCAAGTTCTTGCTGTTCAAAATCCTTGATTCCCATTTTCGCCAAAACTTTCGAAACGGCATCAGCCATGTCCGCAAAGCGCAAAGGCTCTGATCTGGATTGCCAAGTTTCAGCCTGACGATTGCCCGTAAGAAATATTGCCAACTTTTCCCTTTCTACATATTTTTCCAAACCTTCGCCTTCGGTTTTTTGGTAAGTTTTCCCAAATTCAAAAAGTTTCAAATCTTTTTGACGGCGGTTGATATTATAAGCCAGCACTTCCAAACCCGAAAAAATCAGGGTTTGGCGCATTACACCCAGATCATTGCTTAGTTTGTTCGCAATTTCCACATCTCTCTCATTACCAAGCATTTGCAAAGAAGCAGAATAAGAGGGTTTGGTCAGAGAATTGGTAATCATTTCCGAAAAACCCAAACCCGCCAACATTTCAGTCAAGCCTCTCACGATTTTGAAACGGTCGACTTCGGGAAATTCCGCCAAATAATCACTTTTCAAATAACTGCCAATTTCGACTTGGGCAAAACCATAAATGCGCAAAATCTCCTCAATTACGTCCGCCTCACGTTGCACATCTACGCGGTAAGGAGGTACAGAAACTTTGATACTTTCTTCGCTTTCCGCTAAAATATTGATTTCCAAACGATTAAGAATGGATTTGATCGTTTGTTTTTCCAATTTTTTTCCAATCAAGCGGTCAATATGTTTGTATTTGACCTCGATCTCGAAGGGCTGAACGGGATTTGGGTAAATATCTGTAATCTCCGAACTGATCTCACCGCCTGCCAGCTGTTTGATCAGCATAGCGGCACGTTTGAGGGCAAAAACAGGCATATTCGGGTCAGTTCCGCGCTCGAAACGGAAGGAAGCATCGGTTTTCAAGCCATGAAATTGCGAAGTTCTCCGAACGTAAGTGCTTGAAAAACAGGCACTTTCCAAAAATATTGCATTGGTCGAAGCGCTCACACCCGATTCCGCCCCACCGAATACACCCGCAATACACATGGGTTTTTCGTTCGCATCACAGATCATGAGATCGTTGGCGTGCAGTTTTCGAGTTTGTTTGTCGAGAGTTACAAAAGGCGTATCGTGAGCTAAAGTCCTGACAATGACTTTGTTACCTGTAATTTTGTCGGCATCGAAGGCGTGCAAAGGTTGCCCGAGTTCGTGCAGGACATAATTGGTCGCATCGACAAGGTTGTTAATTGGCGAAAGTCCAATGGCTTTCAAACGCTGTTGTAACCATTCGGGCGAAGGGGCAACCTTTACGCCTGTCATAGTCAAACCTGCATAGCGCACACAAGCCTCTGGATTCTTGACCTCGATGGCTATTTTTCGGTTTTGATTATCAACTTTGAAAGCGGAAAGATCGTGTCGGCAGAGATCAAGTTCCCAAGCCGCTGCCAAATCCCTTGCCGTCCCAAAATGCGAAGCGGCATCGATGCGGTTAGGCGTAAGCCCAATGACGAAAACCGAATCTTCGGTCATCTCGAAATATTGCGCCGCAGGCGTGCCATTTGGCAAGGTGGTTTCGAGAACCATAATTCCGTCATGGCTTGTCCCCAAACCTATTTCATCTTCGGCGCAAATCATGCCCTGTGATTCTTCTCCCCGTATTTTTGCTTTTTTGATTGTAAAAGCCTCGCCTGAAGTTGGGTGCAAGGTTGCCCCAACAGTTGCTACAATCACTTTTTGTCCCGCCGCCACATTGGGCGCGCCGCAGACGATAGGAACGATTTCCGAACCAATATCGACCCTTGTGCAAGTCAATTTATCAGCGTTTGGGTGTTTTTGGCAGGTTTTTACCTCGCCCAGAACCAGTCCTCTCAAACCGCCTTTGATCGGGTCGTAGCTTTCTACCGTTTCGACTTCCAAACCAATCGCTGTAAGCGCATTGCTTACTTCTTCATGGGTTTTTTCTATGCGTACAAATTCTTTGAGCCAATTTAGGGAAATATTCATATTGGAATATTGATTTTTATTTGATGGACAAAGGTAGAAAAAATTGAAAATTTTTACGATCGGCTTTGGCAAAAATTAAATTAGTGTATAAATTTGTTCCTAAGCACTATGACAAATGTTTTTGTAACATAGGCTTTAGCCTGTGGGTAATTAAATCATTGATAATCAAGCAATCACAGGCTAAAGCCTATGCTACACTTATACAAACATTTTTGTACAAGTGCTTATCATTAACCTAAAAAACATATTCATGAAAGAGCAAATAGCGGAATTTATTAGCAAATATTGGTTTCGCCTTTTTTTAATTGGGGTAATTTTGGTGGCTTATGTGGCTCATGCCCAAAAACTACAGCATTAATTTCACTAAAAATGTTTTTTTTAAAGCAAGTTCTAAAAAAAGGCTTGCTTTTTGTTTTTTAGAAGAAAAAAACAATAGACTTGAGAAAACTAAGAAAAAAAGCCATGCGAAAAATTTTATTTTGGTTTGTGTTGGGGCTTTTATCAGGACAAAATGGGTACGGACAGGATTTTACTTTGCTGAATTATCGAAATGATGATGGACTTTTCAACGAAATTACCAAATCGATCATTCAAGACCCATACAAATTTGTTTGGGTGGCAACCGATGCAGGAGTGGCACGTTTTGATGGCAAAAATTTTAATTATTATGATATTTTTGAAAGCAACTATATTAAACATCTGAACTACTACAAAGACACCCTTTGGGTGGTTTCTGATGCAGGTTTGTTTTATTTGAAAAATCAAATAGATACGGTTTGGGCGCAAAAAATCATGGGAGTCAGCCCTGATCGTACTAATCATGCCCTTATTTCTCCGCGACATTTGTTTATCGATTCCCAAAATCGGTTTTGGATTTCTGAAAACTCCTCAATCAGCCGTTTGGTAGGACAAAAAATCAAAAGATACCATTTGGGTTCGAAAACACAAAGCAATCACGTAGCCAAAAGTTTTAATTTTGTGGAATACAAAGGGCGGGTTTTCGCTTGTTCGCAAACGGGCTATTTTTTTGAGTACAATTCAGGAAAAGACCGTTTTGAGGAGATCAATTTGGGTTCGAAAATAGGCGAAGTTTGGGCGATTCATTTAGTAAATGATAAAATTTGGTTAGGTTCGATCAAGGGAGTTATGGAGTTTGACATCAAAACCCAAAAAACAAGCCTCAGATATGCGATCAAAAATGCTTCTGCTTTTCGCCAGTTTGACCCATATACCTATCTCATTGGGACTTTCGAGGACGGACTTTACATTATTCGCAAACAACATATCGAAAATATTCGAACCAATTTGGGGCATATCAATGATATTTTTGTGCGGGACAATTCGGCTTGGTTGAGTGGGGATAGCGGAGTTGGGTATTTAAAAGGCAATTTTTTTGGAAATATTAAAAATATTAGCAATTCGGATTATGTGCGTTCGGTTTGTCAGGCAGACGATTCGACCCTGTACGCCCTTTCTGATGCCATCGTTTATCGGGTTAGCATAAGTGCCAGACCTGAAAATTATTTGATCAAAAAGGTTGAAATCGTATATAATTTTCCCAATGATGAAATTCCTTATTGGATAAGTTACAATAGCCGTAATTTTGTGGTTTCGACCCGAAAAGGAAATTTGTATTTTTTTGATAAGAACTTTAAAAAGCAAGAAAGTTTAAATATTTCCCAGCACAATGTTCCGTATTTTTGGTTGGACAAAAACGGCGAAATTTGGGCTTGTGGTGATAAACTGTATCGGATTTTTGCCAATAAAAAAATAAAAATTTACGCCGAAAAAGAAGGCATACAAAGAGAAACTTGGATAATTAAAAGAACTCAAGATGGCAGATTGGTAGCAGGATCGTTTGCACTTGGCAAAGATGCGGGCTATCAGTTGGTGGTTTATAATCCTGTGAAAGACGCTTTCGAGGAGGGTTTTAAGGCAAGTCATTTTATGAATGATTTTTGGACGAATGGGCAAAAAACGATGGCTGTTGGGGTTTCCAAACTTACTTTTTCCGATCAGATCAAAACACAGGAACAAGGCATTGCTTCGCAAACCCTTAACTCCCTTGTCTATGACAGCCTTTCGGAAACGGCTTGGGCGGGTTCCAATGATGGTTTGTTTCGCTACAAAAATAAAGTAGTTTCGCATTATGACGAAATTCACGGATTGGGTTCTCGCATGATTTGTGCAAGGGCTTTGCTTCTCGACAGGCAAAACCGTTTGTGGATTCCAACCTCGGGCGGCTTGAGTTATACCCTGTCAGACAGCACTGATTTGAGGGTCGAAAAGCCTATTTTATTGGGCGTAAAAGTCAATAACCAACGCCATTTCTTAACCGAAAAAATGCTTTTTCCTTACCATTCGAATTTGAATTTTACGTATGTTTCTTTGTTTTTTCCCAATAAATACATTCGTTATCAGTACCGAGTCGTAGGTTTAAATTCGCACTGGTCGGCAGTGAGTACGAATACCGAACTGCCCATTAGCCAGCTTTCTTACGGAAAATACCGTTTGGAAATTCGCGCAAGCATTGATAAAAGTTTGCAAAATTGGGCAGAACCTCTGGCTGTCGAGTTCGAAATCGAGAAGCCTTGGTGGGCAACTTGGACGGCTATTGTTTTGGTATGTATTGTTTTTATACTTCTTGTTCCAACACTCGTGATTTTGAACGCAAAAAGACTCGAAAAACGCAATCAAGCCCTTGAGAGTTTGGTAAATATTCGGACGAAAGAGGTTATTGAAAAAAATAAAAATTTGGAAGATCAAAAACAAGAGTTGCTTCGACAGGCAGAAGAAATCCTGCAACAGCGCGATAATTTGCAAAAAACGTATGAAAACATACAAATTTTAAGCAAAATAGGTAAAAATATCACTTCAAATCTGGATTTGAATACGATTCTGTCTTTGGTTTATGAAAATATTAACAGTCTTCTCAACGCTTTGGTTTTTGGCATAGGAGTTTATAAACCTAAGGAAGGTTTGATTTTTTTTGAACTGGTGATCGAAGATGGGAAAAGATATGTGCCGTACAGTCGGGAAATGTCGGACAAAAGCCAGTTTGCGGTTTGGTGTATTGAACATAAAAAAGAGGTTTTTATCAATAATTTGGCGCTCGAATACAAAAACTATATTCCTACCTATGACATCAAAGCGGAGGAGCAAATCCTCGAAGATGGTACGCTTTGCAAGCAAGTTGCTTCCTTAATTTATTTGCCGCTGATGGTTGAAAATGAGGTTTTGGGCATTGTAACGGTGCAGGCTTTTTCGCCAAATGCTTACGCCCCGCAAGACCTTAATATTTTGCAAACTTTGGGTTCGTACATTGCGATTGCCTTGAAAAATGCCGAATCGTACAAGCAAATTGCCCAACAACAAGAAAAAATAGCCGAGTCCAATGCCGAACTAAACCAAATGAATGAGGAGTTGCAACAACAACAAGAGGAACTTCTGGTGCTGAACGAAACCCTTGAAAATCGAAATGAAACCCTTGCCAGCACTTACGCACGACTCAAACGCACGACAGAAGCTCTCGAAAATAGTATTCGCTATGCCTCTCATATTCAGGAAGTTATCATGCCTGAAGAATCCGATTTTGGGAATTTTTTTTCCGATTGGTTTGTTTTTTATAAACCTAAAGACGTGGTTTCAGGTGATTTTTATTGGTTTTCCCAAATTAATGAAACATCGGGCGTTTTTGCCCTTGCTGACTGTACAGGACATGGCGTTCCTGGGGCTTTTATGAGTATGTTGGGGGCAACGCTTTTGCACGAAATAGTGAATATTAAGCAAATTTATGACGATCCTTCGCGTATTTTGCGAAATTTGCATTCAGCGTTGCAAAAAATTCTGAAGCAAAAAGAATCAAAAAATAATGACGGAATGGATATTTCGGTCTGTTATTTCGAAAAATTGGAAAATGGAAATCCTAAATTAATTTTTGGAGGAGCAAAAACGACCATGTTTTATGTCAGCGAGAACCAATTATTCGAACTCAACGGTGACCGCCAATTTGTAGGAGGGAGGCTGAAACTGAAACAAGATTTTACCAATCAAGATGTTATTTTGCCAAGTGATGCCCAAATTTACTTATTTTCGGACGGTTTCGCTGATCAAAATAATGCGGAACGCAAAAAACTAAGTTTTAAAACTTTCAAAAATGTTATTTTGGATATTTCTACGTTTTCTTTCTTGGAACAAAAGGAAAAATTAGCCCAAGTACTCGATGCTCATCAAGGCAGAGAATATCAAAGGGACGACATCACGATTGTTGGGCTGAAGATTTGATATACTAAAAACGCTTATAAATTGCACATTTTTATGTTCGTAAAATATTGATTTTCAACCTTGTAAGGTCTTAAAGACCTTACAAGGTTATACAGTTTTTAGTATAAATAGGTTTTATGCCTCTAATTTGCTACTTATTCGCTTTTTAAATGAAAATCTTATCCAAAATTCGCAAATTTGTACTTCTCATAGTTTTTTTTCTTTTGAGTTTTTCAATCGCTTTCTATTTTTGGGCTTCGAGTGCGGCTCTCAATGAAGCCGATTTGGAAACGATCCACAAAACTGAAAACCCACACGAAACCCAACAAGAGCAGTCTGATTCGACTATTCAAGTCCTAACCTATAACATTGGCTACCTTTCAGGGCTAACGAATAATCTGCCCATCGAACGGTCGAGGGACTTCGTAGCCGAAAACTTAAGAACCGTCATGAAGGCTTTTCGAGATAGTGAGCTTGATATTATTGCTTTACAAGAGATTGACTATGAGGCAGATAGATCATATAATCTGAACCAAGCCGAAGAACTGGCTCGAATGTGTGATTATGATTTTGTGGCTAATTTGGTAAATTGGAATAAAAAATATTTGCCTTTTCCATATTTTCCCTTGAGTTCGCATTTTGGAAAAACGGTTTCGGGACAAAGTGTTTTGAGCCGCCTGCCGATCAGTTCTCAAGAAAAAATTGTTCTGCCGACTGTTGAAAGCGCTCCTTTTTTTTATCAAAAATTTTATTTGGATAGGCTTATCCAAATTTGTACTTTACAAAGACAGAAGCGTGAAATTATAGTCATGAATGTACATCTGGAAGCCTTCGACAGCCCAACTCGACAGCGACAGGCGGAAATCGTGGGAGAGTTTTATAAAAAATATGCCCAAAATTATCCTGTTATTCTTTTGGGGGATTTTAATAGCCAAGCTCCAGACGAAGCCTATCGGAAAAGCACTCAATACGAAAAAACGATTGATAAAATTTTGGAATTGCCTCATATTCAATCGGTTGTGCCTGTAAGCGAATTTGGGAAAAAAGAATGGAATACTTATCCATCTGATGCACCCGATCAACATATCGACTATATTTTTTATAATCGCAATTTTTGGGAATGTACGAAATATCGAATTTTTTCCGAAACTGCTCAAGCCTCCGATCACCTGCCGCTTTGGGCGGAATTGCGTTTGAAATAACACTTTTCTAATAAAAAACATGACTTTAAGTATTCAAAATGAATTTTTGGAAGCGCATTTCAAAGCAAAAGGAGCTGAACTTTGCGGGCTTTTGGCAAATGGAACGCAATATATTTGGCAAGCCGATCCTGCGATTTGGGCAAGGCACGCCCCGATTCTATTCCCGATTGTTGGCAAACTCGAAAACGATCAATATACACACGAAGGCAAAGCGTATCAAATGTCCCAACATGGTTTTGCTCGTGATTTGGATTTTGAGGTTTTTTGGCATGAAAAGACAAAAATTGGTTTTAAACTAATTTCTAACCAAATTACCCTTCAAAATTACCCATTCGGTTTCGTTTTGGAAGTTTTTTATGAATTGAAGGATCGGAAATTAGCCATTTCTTACCAAGTTCGCAATCCTGATTCTCAAGTTTTGTATTTTTCGATAGGCGCTCACCCCGCTTTTATTTGCCCTTTGGAACAGGATCAAAAGCGTTCGGACTACAGGCTGGTTTTCGAAAAAAGGGAAACTGCCAAGCGATTTTTGCTCAAGAATGGAAATTATACGGGCGAAACTGAAATAGGTTTGGAAAATGGTGTTTTACCGCTTGGTGAAGATTTATTTGAAAAAGATGCTTTAGTTTTCAAAAATTTGGCTTCCCAAAAAGTTACTTTAGCCGATCCGCACAAAGATATTTTTACTTTTTATTTCAAAAATTTCCCTTATTTTGCTGTTTGGTCAAAAAGTTCGAAAGCCGAATTTGTGTGCCTTGAGCCTTGGTTTGGCTTGTCGGACTTGGTAGGCAAAGGTGGGGAAATTAGCCAAAAAGAGGGCATAATTGCACTGCAAACTGGGCAAGTTTTCGAGTGTGAATACGGGCTTGAAATTGGGTAGGGGCGGAATTATTCTGTCGGTTTCATGACAAAAAAATCACCGCTTTCTTGAGGGCAAATTTCGATCAAATGGCAAAGCGTCAGTTTTACCAAAAGTTCGGAAGCCTCTTTGAGGCTAATTTCGGCTACTTTGGCAAAGGTTTCGACCGTAATGCGTTCGTATTGAGCCAAATATTTGACCAAAATGCTTTCATTTTTACCATAACTAAAGCTCGAAAAACGGTTGCTTTTTTCATATTTCAAAATCAACCACATTTCCCTGCTTGTTTGCAAGCTCTGGTCTTTTACCCTATAAAAAGCCTGCCCCTTGCGATCTTTTGTGTCTATGAGCCTGCAAACGGGTTTAGAAGTGCTTTCGGCGACCGTAAAAATCAACACTTGCCTATTGTCGTTGAGTGCCAAGCGTTCGACTTCGTATAACAAAGCAGGCACAATGAATTTTTCGATGTGCTGTCGCAAAACAAATTCTTCCTCGCTTGCATTTTTCAAACCCTTAATAGTCCCATCGTCCTCCACACCTACAAGCAGTTTTCCGCCCTTTGCGTTCGCAAAAGCTACCAATTCTTTCATGATTTTGTACGGATAAACGACTTTGGTTTTGAATTCCAGTTCCAAACCTTCGCCCTGTGCCACAAGTTTTTTGAGTGCTGTAAATGTCATTTTTTGAGGAAAATTTTGATTTTAAAAATACTAAATTAACGTGAATTTGGGATTAGTTTTGTGCATTTTGGGCAAAACAAACAAGGGTTTATTGGGATAAAACTGATAAGCGATCAGACAAGAGAAAATATGACAAAACGCATTTTCAGGTTTTCTGTGTCTGCTATGTGTCAAATCGAAAACACTGTCTAAAATATCATTGACCGACTCTATCATGCCCCTTTTTGCTAAATAATATTTTTCTGAAACACTTAATAATTTGTTTCGTATGTTTTTTCGTATTTTATGTACTATTTTAATTCCTTTTTCATAAAAATATTCCCATAATTTCGTCAAATAGCCTTTATCACCCAGACATATTCCCTTTAAATGGGACAATAATTTCTCCAAAACAGGCTCATTATTGTCCGCTACATGAGCCGCAGTCAAATCAAAAGCGACAATTTCACCCCAATTATTAATCAAAAATGTACTTTAAAGCCATAAAACCAGCCCGTAGAGCTTTTGCCTCTACCCGCGTATTCTTTGAAAACTCTGTGCGAGGGAATACGTAAATTATCACACACAGATATTTTTTTTGAATCTATGTAATAAATATCTGTTTTAGTGCTTTTTTGACATAGAATTTTCAATAAAATAGGCAAAATAATCCCTACACGATTTTATAAAGACACGAAATGAGTGTAAGAAGGGACGCTTGGGAAGTAGGTTTTTAAATCATGTAAAACAAACTGCCTATAATAATATTCAAAATTTTTGTAGCCTGAATAATGGTAATAAACCAAGATCGTAATGATTTCGCTTTCAGTCAAAGCGGCGGCTTGGGGCTTCCTAAAGGGCTTGTTTTTCGTTTCAAGCCAATGGCTTTGGACATAATTTTGGAGAACTTGACAAGCATCATCGGCAAAAATAAAGATCGAATAAAGCATCAACTCATCAATTTTTGTATCTTTGTTCTTCATAAAGTTATGGAATTAAGGTAATTTTGTTTGTTTTCAGCTCAAAAATACCTTTTTTCCGTAAATTTATTTTTCATTATCCCAAATTCATGTTAAATTAGGGAATAATGCGAATCAGGGCTTCAATTTTTCGATCATAACCCAAATAGCGGCGGCTACTTTACCAACGAACTTATTCCTTTTCGGTTGATAGAATCACACTTTTATAAACTAATGATCCAACAATACTACGGATATTTTTTAAATGCTTGATAATCAAATGAATAGAAAATTGATACCTGTTTTTGGGTTCAAAAATAAAACTCAAGCCCTAAAAGGATAAATCTTCTTGTTGTACTTTTTATCTTTATAAATAGTTTATTTTCAATTATTTATAATTTAATTGATGTAGTCCTCGGTTGCTATTTATATTTAATAAACTTAACTTGTTGGGCTAAGAGTATGTTTAGAAATTCAAGTGTCAAAAATTGTTTAAAATTACAGAAATAAAAGCCAATTGGATCATTGCCACTGAAGCCTCTACTGTTTTTTCATAATCTTTGGACAATCTTCGATACGAAATTCAACCAAGCAAACGATCTTTCGACCTGCCATCGATGCTTTTGAGGGACAAAACCTTGTTCAGAAGGAGGCTTCTGGCTAATTTCTACCGAGATTCCACAAGCCTTCGCTTCTTTTTCGAAGGTGTTTTTGTATCCCGCATCAGCTGTAATAAATTTCACAGTTTCATAATTATTTAACACTTGTGCTAAACATTCGATCCCTAACTTTCCATCATTTTCATGGGCGGCACTGACATATACTGCCAACAGAAAGCCTTGCGAATCAACCATGATATGCCGTTTTCGTCCCTTAATTTTTTTATTCCCCTCAATGCCTTTTGCTTGACTAATCAAAGGGGCAATTTTTACACTTTGGCTATCAATTGCCGACAAACTTGGCATGGGATTGCGCCCTAAATCTTTTCTAAAGCCTAAAACAAGCCTTATTAACAATTTTGTCCAAATTTGTTCGGCATTCCATTTGTCAAAATAATACCGAATTGTGCAGGATTTGGGAAAGTTTTCAGGAATATTTCGCCATTGGCAGCCTTGTGCGCACCCTGTAACGAATCCCATCAAACACGGCTCGCAAATCCACTTCTACAGACCGTACTCGATTACTTTTTTATCGAAAAGATCATGTATCTTTGCCCATTGGGTATCGCTTAAGGGTTCAAATTTTTTCACTTTGAATTTATAAGATTTAGCGGGTATTTTCATATAATTGTGAGAATTTTATACAAAATTACCAACGATACCCATTTTTACTAATTTTTAAAAAAAAGTTCTCCTATTTTCTAAACACGCTCTAATACTTAAAAAAACTTAGTTCTGTGTGATTTCTACTATGAAAAAACTCATTAATTTTGAGTACACAAACTATAATCGAACAAAATTATGCTTTTTCTCATTTCTCCCGCCAAAACCTTAGATTTAAGCAGTTACTACGGGGATTTGCCCTTAACTATGCCATCTTTTCTGAAAGATTCTGAAATTTTGATCAAAAAGGTTCGCAAACTTTCGCCTGCGGATTTGTCGGAACTCATGGGCATCAGTCCCGAATTGGCTCAACTCAATTATGACCGTTTTCAGGCATGGAATCTGCCTTTTTCGCCCGAAAATGCCCGACCTGCGGCGCTGACTTTCAAAGGTGATGTGTATTTGGGTTTGCAAGCCGAAACTTTTGGAACGGCAGAATGGGAATATGCCCAACAGCACCTTCGAATTCTGTCGGGTTTGTACGGTTTGCTTCGTCCGCTTGACCTGATCCAAGCCTACCGCCTCGAAATGGGAACGGCTTTGGCGAATCCGAAAGGCAAAAATTTGTATGCTTTTTGGGAAAAAACACTCACTGATGCTCTTAACGCAGAATTGGAAGAAAAAAAGATAGATTATATAATCAATTTGGCTTCGCAAGAATATGCTAAAGTCTTAAATTTCAAGAAATTACGTGCCGAAGTTATTACGCCGAATTTTAAGGAACGCAAAAATGGAAAATATCAAATGATTAGTTTTTTTGCCAAAAAAGCGCGGGGTTTGATGTGCCGTTTTGCGATTGAACAAAAAATAGACAAACCTGCGCAATTAAAAGCCTTTGATTTGGAAAAATATATTTACGAAGTCGATCTTTCAAAGGAAAAAGAATGGTTTTTTGGCAGAGAATCGGCAAAATAAAGTGATTTTCACGTACAAACGAACATTCTTGTTCGTTTCTGTGGCGAACAAGAATGTTCGCCGTAAAAAAGCAATTTTGATTGGGTGAATCCTAATAAAAGTTATGCTTTATAATTTGCAGGATAGCCCGCAAAAAATTACCTTTGCTTTTACAAAAACCTTGAAATTCGATGAGTGATCAGATCAAACATGAGTGCGGTATCGCCCTGATTCGCCTCCGCAAACCGCTTGCCTATTATATCGAACGTTATGGCACACCTACCTACGGAATTAATAAATTATATTTATTAATGGAAAAACAACATAATAGAGGACAAGATGGAGCAGGAGTGGCGAACATCGTCATCAATCAGGAAGCGGGAGTGCGGTATTTGTCGCGCAGTCGTTCGGTCGAATCCACGCCCATAGCCGATATTTTTGATAAAATCCTTTCCAAATTTGCTAAAGCCCAAAAGAACCAAAAACAGTACAAAGATGCCGATTGGTTGCAACGCAACGTACCCTACACGGGCGAAGTTTTTATGGGACATTTGCGGTACGGAACGCATGGAAGTAATATTTTGAACAACTGCCACCCTGTTATGCGGCGAAGTAACTGGCGAAGCAAGGTCTTGGCGGTGGCAGGGAATTTTAATATGACCAATGTTGATGAACTTTTCGAAAAACTGATCAGTATGGGACAACACCCCAAAGAAAAAACGGACACGACTACGGTTTTGGAAAAAATTGGACATTTCTTAGATCGAGAATCTGATCGATTGACCACACTTTACGAACAAGAAAGTGATTTGTCGGATTGGGAAATTACTCGAAAGGTCGAAAGAGATATTGATTTGCAGAAAGTTCTCCAAAAATCCTGTAAAGATTTTGATGGAGGCTATGCCATGATCGGCATGACAGGTTATGGGGCGGCATTTGCGGTTCGTGATCCTTCTGGAATCCGTCCTGCGTACTATTATGCTGACGATGAAGTGGTCGTAGTGGCTTCGGAAAAACCCGCCATCAAAACTGCTTTCAATGTGGATTATTCGCAAATAAAAGAAATTGAAAGAGGGAATGCCTTGATTATCAAGGATAACGGTGAATATGCTGAATACCCTATCGTGGATCAGTTACCCAAAACTTCCTGTAGTTTCGAACGTATTTATTTTTCGAGAGGTACTGATCCTGAAATTTATAACGAACGAAAAAGTCTGGGACGTTTGCTTTCCGAACAGATTTTGGAAGAACTCGACAATGATTTGGAATACAGTGTTTTTTCCTTTATTCCCAACACTGCCGAAAGTTCGTTTTTAGGACTTATCCAAGAACTTGAAGATCGTCTTGTGAAGCATCGCCAAAAACTCATTTCTGAAAATAAAATTCATGGTGAGGAATTGCAACGTTTGCTTTCCTTAAGACCCCGAATCGAGAAATTGATCAGCAAAGATGCCAAAATGCGGACTTTCATTACGGACAGCCAGCACCGCAACGAACTCGTAAGCCACGTATATGATGCCACTTATGAGGTAATCAAAAAACGCCAAGATACGGTCGTAGTCATTGACGATTCGATTGTGCGTGGCACGACTCTCGAAAAAAGCATTATTAATATTTTGGAACGGCTTGAGCCTAAAAAAATTGTGATTGTTTCGTCCGCCCCCCAAATCCGTTACCCTGATTGTTACGGCATTGATATGTCCAAAATAAAGGATTTTATTGCTTTTAGGGCAATGCTCGAACTCCTGAAGGAAAGCAAGCAGGAATACATGATTCGGGAAGTGTATAAAAAATGTCAGGCTTCGATGAGCCAAGAAACGCACAAAATCCAAAATCACGTCAAAGAATTGTACGATTTATTTACCTATGACCAAGTTTCGGAAAAAGTAGCCCAAATAGTCAAACCAAGCTACGTAAAGGCAGACGTAAAAGTGATCTTCCAGACCGTAAAAAATTTGCATAAGGCTTGCCCAAATCATATTGGCGATTGGTATTTTACAGGCAATTACCCAACCGCAGGTGGCAACAAAGTCGTGAATCGGGCTTACATGAATTTTGTAGAAGGAATAGAAGGAAGGGCATATTAGTGGCTTCAAAGCAGTTTTAGCTCCTTAGTTTTTTTCAAAAATAAGGAAATACAAGTAATCATGCTTTATTGGGCATGGGAATTAGTTAAAAAATACTAAAAAAAATGCCAAAAAGGTTACAAAATTGTTTTTTTTGTACTTTTGTGAAGGATATTACCTTATCCTTACTTGTTTATTATTTTTTAAAACCAATTTTTTTATGCGAAAAATCAATTATTTGCTCTTGACTATGCTATTTTTTAGCACTATAGTCATGGCTCAAAAACCTAAAGACCAAAAAGACAAAGCCGACAAAAAAGGCAAGGGCGGAGAAACTGCCAATTTAGTTGTCAAACTTCCGCCTCCTGTCAAAGTTACTTCGGTCGAAGGCATTACCGAATACCGTTTGGACAACGGATTGCGTGTTTTGCTTTTCCCTGATCCTTCCAAACCTACGGCTACCGTAAATATTACGTACATGGTAGGTTCGAAACACGAAAACTACGGAGAAACAGGCATGGCGCACTTGCTCGAACACTTGGTTTTTAAAGGTACGCCTAAGCACCCGAACATTCCGCAAGAACTTACCGAACACGGGGCGCGTCCGAACGGAACAACCTATTTAGACCGTACCAACTATTTCGAAACTTTTTCGGCAACGGAAGAAAACCTTAAATGGGCTTTGGATTTGGAAGCGGATCGAATGGTCAATTCATTCATTGCCAAAAAAGATTTGGATAGCGAAATGACCGTAGTACGCAATGAGTTCGAAAGTGGCGAAAATAGCCCTTTCCGTATTCTGATGCAACGCATGAACTCGATTGCTTACGAATGGCACAATTACGGAAAAACAACGATTGGCGCACGTTCCGATCTGGAGAATGTACCGATTGAACGCTTGCAGGCTTTTTACAGAAACTATTACCAACCCGACAACGCAGTTTTGACTGTAGCGGGCAAAATAGACGAGGCAAAAACCTTAGAACTGATCAACCAATATTTTGGTGTGATCCCAAAACCTGTTCGTAACCTCCAAAAAACCTATACTGCCGATCCTGTGCAGGACGGCGAACGCACAGTAACCCTCAAACGCACAGGTGATGTGCAGTTGGTAGGGGTTCGCTATCACACTGCCCCTACTTCGCACGAAGATGCGGCGGCGATTGATGTTTTGTCGAGCATTATTGGCGGACAGCCCTACGGTCGTTTGTATAAACAACTGATAGAAACCAAAAAAGTAAATAGTGCTTATGGTTTTTCACAAGATTTTAAAGAAGCGGGTTCTATCATGACCTTAGCCGAAGTCGAAAAAAGCAAATCATTGGACGAAGCTAAAGCGGCTATGCTGAAAGTGTTGGACGAATTGGCAACGACCAACCCTCCAACGGCTGATGAGGTAGAAAAAGCGAAAGCAGAAAACATGAAAAATATGGAATTGTTTTTCAATAATTCTCAATCTGTAGCTTTGGCCCTTAGCGAGTCTATTGGTTCGGGTGATTGGCGTTTGATGTTTTTGAGCAGAGACCGCCTGAAAAAAGTAACCTTAGAGGACGTAAAAAGAGTAGCAAGCAATTACTTGAAACCCGACAACCGTACTATAGGTTTGTTTATGCCTACCGAAAAACCTGACCGTTCGGAAATGCCTAAAGCCGTAGATATTGATGCTTTGGTAAAAGATTACAAAGGCGGAGCTGTTGTGGCGCAAGGCGAAGCCTTTGACGTAAGCCCTGCCAACATCGACAGCCGCACGAAAAAAATGGATTTGGCAAACGGCATGAAATTGGCTTTATTGTCCAAAAAAACCAGAGGAGAGGTAGTGTCTGCGCGTCTTTCTTTGCGTTTTGGTGATTTACAAAGCCTTATGAACAAAGGTTCAGTCCCTGCGTATGTAGCGCGAATGCTCGACAAAGGCACGAAAACCAAAAACCGCCAACAGATCAAAGATGAATTTGATAAACTCAAAGCGCGTGTAAATATTTTTGGTGGTTCGAGTCAGGCTATTGTTTTGATCGAAACCACTCGCCCTAACCTTGTGCCTACTTTGCAATTATTGGCAGAGGTATTGAAAGAAGCAAGCTTCCCTGCCGAAGAACTCGACAAAATGTTGCAAGAGGACATATCAGGCATCGAGCAACAACGTAGTGAGCCGCAAAGTATAGCTTCTATCCGTCTTAGCAAACACACTTCGCCTTATGCCAAAGGCGATCCACGCTATTCTGATGATGTAGATGAGCAGTTGGCTTCTATGAAAGCCGTTAAAATAGAGGATATTCGTAAATTCCACGCCGAATTTTATGGTGCTTCGAACGGTACGATGGCTGTAGTGGGTGATTTTGACCAAGCCGAAATCGAAAAATTGACTGCCGAACTTTTTGGTGCTTGGAAAAGCCCTAAAAAATTCAAACGTTTGGTAGGTGTGTTCAAAGATGCTCCTGCCATCAACGAAAAAATAGAAGCACCAGATAAAGCCAATGCCATCTTTTTGGCTCGTCAAAACTTGCAAATAGACGACAATGATGCAGATTATCCTGCTATTTTGTTGGGTAATTTTATGCTTGGCGGTGGTTTCTTGAACTCTCGTTTGGCGGTTCGTATCCGTCAAAAAGAAGGCTTGAGCTATGGCGTAGGTTCGCAGTTTGGGGCTGGTTCGCAAGATAAAATTGGTTCTTTTGGCAGTAATGCTATCTATGCTCCTGAAAACGTAGAAAAACTCGAAAAAGCCTACAAAGAGGAAATCGAGAAAGCCCTTAAAGAAGGCTTTACGGCAGAAGAAGTAGCCGCCGCAAAATCGGGCTGGTTACAAGGCAGAACCGTTAATCGTTCGCAAGATGGCGGTTTGGCAGGTTCTTTGGATAGCTATCTGTACCTGAACCGCACGATGGCTTGGGACGCCGAACTTGAGAAAAAAATAGCGGCTTTGACTCCAGAACAGATCAAAGAAGCCATGAATCGCCACATCAAACTCGAAAAAATATCGATGGTCAAAGTGGGTGATTTCAAAAAAGCAGAAAGCAAAAAATAATTTGTTTTTCGCAATAAAAAAATCCCATTTCTGTAAAAGGAATGGGATTTTTTTTTATTACTTGTGATTTAATCAAGGATCAAATTCAAAGATCGAAGTACCAAACCTTTGCAGTCTTCGGCTTCGAGTTTTGATAAAGGGTGCGTATGGGCAGATTTATTTCTTGGGCTATTTTGTCCTTGTGTAAAAATATCAGTTTCCGCTAAAAACTGGCTTAAAATGCTTGGATTTTTCCAATGATTTAAGAAATTATCGAAATCTTGAAAAAGTTGATGGTGTTGCAAACTTGGAACAGATTTTACCACAACAAGCATTTGACCTAATGCAATTTTATCTTCTGTAATTTCCATAAACTGATAAAAATGCTTATACGTTTCATTATTTTGGGTGGGATAATTAGGCAAAGTTTTGAAAGTTGAGTTTTTGAAAACATCAAAAACCGCCTTCATTTCCAATTCCAACGCCCTACAAAACTGCAAAGCCACAGGCGAAAAATCCCCAGAATCGGGCAAAATTTCCAAAAAATAAAAAGCCATTGACAAGAAAATTTTACTTTCGGCTTGCAAAGAATTGAATTTTGAGAACTCGATTTGGGCTTTTTGTGCGTAATTATTCAGGTTTTGCGGTTTTTGCTTGTCGATTAATTCGCCCAAAAGTCTAAAGCGTTCTTCTTCTTGCAAATTTTGTTTTAATTTAATTTCACTAAATTCTTGGCTGAAAACCTGTAAAATCTGTTCGGTATCGGCTTTTATACTTTCCAATTTTTCCAAAATCAAATCCTCTTTGCTTTTCAAAGGTTCGATGCCTGTCAAAAGCAAATCTATGGAAATAATATCGGCACTTACAATACAAGTGGCAGATGTTAAGCCTTTTTCTTTGAGTTTTCGTAAAAAATTATACGGAAAAAAATGCCTTTTTTTGTATTCAAGTTCCTTTTGGCACTCCGAACAAGGGCATGGGATTACCTCTTTAAAATCGGGTTCTTTTTCCAAAATATTTCGATGAACGGTTTGAATAAAACTACGTAAAATGGTCAAAAATTCGGCAGAATGTTCGCCACTAACTTCGATGCGAATATAATCTAACAGTTCGCTGGTTTCTACTTTTGCCCTCGAACCGTTTTGTTGTAAAAATACGCCATTTTTCCATAAATAATTGCCCTGAATATAACTTGCGTTCAAGCAAATAAAATGACTTAACAAACTTTTGGGCATAAAATCATAGTGATACTCAAAACGCAAACGGTTTTCTTGAGGCAAAATTGGCAAATTGTCAGGCGGATTTTCGGGCAAGAGATCAGGCACAATATATTCGTCTGTGCGTGAAATATTAAAAATTAGATAAAAACGCAACATCAAATTAAGCAAATATTGATGTTTTCCTTCATAGATTTCTTCTTTCCAATAATTTTTTAAGTCGCTAATCCTAAAATGTCCGTTGGGATTCAGTTTTTCATCAATCAATTTATAAGCCGCTTGAGTTGCCCATTCAGGTTTCAAAATAACGGTATCCTCGAAACGCAAATCATCAGAAAAATACAAAATTACACCAATGTGATGCAGTTGTTCAGCCAAAAATTTAGCCGAAGTTTTATCAATCTGATGTTTTTCGCAAGTTCGTAGGTAGTCGGCATACGAAATGTAATTTTCGTCAATTTGTTCGATTTCTTTGCGAAGGGCAAAACGGTTTTTGTTCCAAACTTCGCTGGTATGCGGCAAAGTGATGTATTTACGAATATCCGCCGCTACTTCTTTGATGCCGCGCCCGTCTTTGCAAGACGTATAATAAAAACCCACAATATTGGGAAATTGCTCTTTCCATTGCACTTCGTTGATGCGTCTGTCGCCATCTTCGTCTATCCAATTTTTGACTACCAAAACAGGGCTTCCGTTGGAAAGCAGTTGGATAATATTCAGCCAATATTCCAAACCAAAACGATTACTGGGGTCATCAACCCGACTACGCCAAACCAACACATACAGCGAATTTTTGGTAAGGAAAAATTGGTGTGTGCCATAATTGATTTCCTGCCCCGCAAAATCCCAAATATTGACCGAAAAATCGGCTTTTTTACCTTCTTTTTCAAAATCCGTTATTTGCCACGTTTTGATCCGTATGGCTTCGGTGCTGGGGCGTTTGGGGTTAAAAACATAATTTTCTTCGCTAATCGCATCAGCCAATTCGGTTTTCCCGACCATACCTCGCCCCACAAAAATCAATTTTGCCTCGTTCAATTCTTGGCGGTCTTCGGGGTTTTCGATAGATTGGAAATAATCTTTTAATGAATATAAACAATTCCAACTAAAATTAAAAATTTCTTCAGGTATATTTTGGATAGTATTTCCATATAAATACAATTCTTTTAAATTGGGTAATTGATCAAGTAGTTTTTGATCAAAATAGTCAATAGTATTTGCTCCTAAATATAACTTTTCTAAATTTATTAATTTTTTTAAAAAAGAAATATCACTAATATAATTATACCGTAAATTTAAATTTTTTAAGTAATTGAATTTTTTCAGAAACGTTCCATCAACTATTTCACAATCCCATAAACTTAAAGCTGTTATTTTACCTGATTTATTGATAGAAAAAATTTTACTTTTTTCCCATTTCATAACCTCATCAGGATTTTTCGTTTCCCTCAATTCAAACCCCAATTCCTTTTCTAATTCAATAATTTGTTGTGGTTTCATGGTTTTGTGTATAAAAATGGTTCGCCCACGCGGGGCTAAATGTATAAAATAAATTTTTTTATAGTAACGGTTCGCCTCTACGAGGCTGTTTTCAGCAACAGCGTTGCGTACCCTTGGTAGAAAATGACCAATAAACCGAAAAAAGCCGCCGCAGCCGTTGTCCGTGTCTGCACGGACGACCTACAGCAGATGTCGTCCGTGAGGACACGGACAACGGCGAAAGTCGTAGTATTCATGCTACGACTTTATTTTACAGGTGCTTCATTTATTGGCACAATATTACAATTTTTCGGCAAAAAATCTATCTTTCCGCTTTTCCTATTCTTTTTTTTACTTTTGCAAAAAACAACAGAAACCCATGATTTTAGAAACCTTACTCATTGGCACTCGCCCACTTTTAATCAAGGGCAATTCGCAAATAGACATAAACCGCGTGGAGTTCGACTCCCGCAAAATCCAAAAAAACGACCTTTTTGTAGCCACAAAAGGTACGCAATCCGATGGGCATAGTTTTATCGAAAAAGCTATTTCGCAAGGGGCAAGCGCCGTACTTTGCGAGGAACTGCCCGAAAACCAGCCTGATCACGTAGTTTGGATACAGGTCAAAGATTCGGCAGAGGCTTTGGGCTATTTGGCAAGCAATTTTTACGGCAATCCGTCCCAAAAACTTACTTTGGTGGGCGTTACAGGCACAAACGGCAAAACCACTACGGCAACTTTGCTATTCCGTTTGTTCCGCAAATTGGGCTACAGGGCGGGTTTGCTTTCTACAGTAGCTTACCAGATCGAGGACGAGGTTTTCGAGGCGAAAAATACGACTCCTGATTCCCTCACGATCAACGAATTTTTGGCAAATATGCTCAAAAAAGGCTGTACGCACGCTTTTATGGAAGTGAGTTCGCACGCTGTGGTGCAGCATAGGGTTACAGGTTTGCAGTTTGCGGGCGGAATTTTTACCAATATTACCCATGACCATCTCGACTACCACAAAACTTTTGCGGAATACATCAGGGCTAAAAAAATGTTTTTTGACAACCTGAACGCTAATGCTTTTGCTTTGGTTAATAAAGATGACAAAAACGGCATGGTCATGCTACAGAATTGCAAGGCACGAAAAACGAGTTTTGCCCTCAAATCGGCGGCAGATTTTAAGGCTAAAGTCCTGAC
>JAAFHK010000148.1 GCA_013297565.1 Cytophagales bacterium | reverse complement strand
GGAACGGAAATTACAAGAAGCCCAAAAAACACAAGGAAATGTTTTGGTCGTGATCGAATCGGTCTATTCTATGGACGGCGATTTTGGCGAAATCCGAGAAATTTCGAAATTATGCAAACGTTACCATTCGTATCTCATTGTAGATGAGGCACATAGCACAGGCATTTTTGGCGAAAAAGGAGAGGGTTTGGTCTGCGAATTGGGCTTGGAAAACGAGGTTTTTGCCTGCGTTTATACTTTCGGCAAGGCTTTAGGGGCGCATGGGGCTTGTGTAGCAGGCTCAAAAATCTTGACCAATTACCTGACCAATTTTGCCCGAAGTTTTATTTACACCACCGCCATGCCTTTGCACAGTTTGGTATCAATTCACGAAGGTTTTTCTTTTATCGAATCCAACCCAAATCTGCGAACAGATTTGTTTGAAAAAATAAATTTATTCAAAAATTCCTTAAAAAATATCCTAAAACCCTCCCAAACGCCAATCCAAATTTTGCCTGTAGGCGGAAACGTTCGAACCAAAAACTTGGCGAAAAACTTGCAAAAAGCAGGATTCGACTGTCGGGCTATACTTTCGCCAACGGTCAAAGAAGGGCAGGAAATTATTAGAATTTGCTTACATACGCACAATAGCGAGGCGGAAATATCGGAATTGATCAAAAGTCTGACCGTAGGTCTGACGTAAAAACGTCTATTTCCGTCTAAACAAATTTTTAAACTTGTCCCATTTTCTTTTCAAATCCTCTTTTATTTTCCGCACCGTTTCGGGCTTGTCAAATTGGATTTGAAAATTATCGGGCGAACCGATCACTTTCAAAAACACATTCGAGCCGCCTCGTTCGTTCGGTTCAAGCGATTCGGGTGGGGCGCTTAGGTTTCGCAAAGGGATTTGCAAATGATATTCGAAGGTGTTTTGAGGTTCAAAACGCTGCATTCCCCACAAAAACAGCGTCCCTGCCGTAGTCCGCACTTCCATTTTCGGAACGGTCAGTGTTTGGCTATCCAACACAAAACGGTTTTCCATTTCCCCAAATTTCAAATTTTCCCAATCCCGATCTTTCAACCATTCGCCCATTTTTCGCAAAGGAGCATAATTTCGCAAAACTCCGTTTTGGATTTTTACCCCAATTTCAGCCTTTAGGCTTGGTCTTATCAAATTAAATGTTTGATCAAAAGCCATATCTCCTTGAAAATCAAGGCTCAACAAACCGCTTAACTGTTCCGCTTTCAGGTTTTTTATCCCCAAATTTTCAGTTTGTTCCAGTAGATTCGTCATATCAATATTTCGTGCCAAAACATCAATTTGGGTTTCAATTCGGCTCGTATCCGTAAAGTCCAATTTTCCGTTGCTCCGCAAACTGCCTTTTGCCGCTTCCAAACTGCTATTTTCCCAACGAAAAAAGTGCTGACTAAAATCCACTTCAGTTCGCAGTTTTTGAATCGTTAAGTTATTGTAAATCAGTGTGTCTATTTGTAAAAATAGATGATGTTTGCCCTTGAACTTAGGAACAAAAATAGCTTTATTTTTTTCTTCGGAAAAAGTATTTTTCTTGATAAAATATTTAGTGTCCATATTCGAAAAGTACAATCTAAAATCCGTTTCAACCCGATCAAATTCCTGTTTTATGATAGATTGCCAATTTCGGATTTCGCCCGAAATTCGAGTTTCACTCCCGCCAATTTTGGCACTTAAAGCCCTGATTTGGAAACGATTATCCTCAAAAACAGCCTCCATTTTTCCTTCGCTTAAGGTGGGCAAATTTTTCAATTCCATTGCCAAGTTTTCCAAACCGATTTTTCCCTTGCTTTTCGCAAAATCCTGATAACCTGCCGTTTTGCCCTCGTGTTGCAGGTCAAAAACCAATTTTCCTTTCTGTATTTTCAGATTCTCTTGCCCAAGCCAGTCCCCCAATTCCAAAAGGTCAATCGAGCCTCGCAAATCGAGGCGTATTTGCCCATGTTGGATTTGGTATTCGCCTTTCCCCGCCAAAAAACTTTTTTCTGTTCGCCCCGCTATCTGCTTGATAGTCAATAAATTAACCGCAGTATTTTTTTCCCAAAAACCCTCTAAAGAAATGCTATCGATCTGTTTGTCAAAGTCGGGATAATAAAAAGTAGTTTCCGAACAGCCAAAACGCAGTTTCAAATCAGGGTTTTTCAAAGTTCCTTTTGCCTTGAGTTCGAAATAAATTTTCCCCTCCGAACGGTATTTTTCCCAATCCGTAGAAAGTTCTTTTGGCAAGAGTTTAAATAAATCGGTTAGGTTTCCTTTTTCGCTATTAAGTTCAAAATCAAGCGCTTGCGTATCAAAAAGATATGATCCTTTGGCTTCATATTCTGCCGATCCTGTTTGTAAGTTGGCTTTTCGAAGGATTAAATTTTGGGTATTTTTTTCGAGATCGAGGTCAATTTTTGCTTTTTGAGGCACATAAAAAGCGTAATTTCCTATTTTTAGTGCTTCAATAACCAATTCGCTTTGGGTTCGTATCTCTATTTTTTCGGGCGAATAACTAAAATGCAGGGAACTCGAAGGCGTAATGGCTTCAAAAGTTTGAGCATTTCGGGCATGGTGAAACTGTATTTTGATGTTTTTTAATTGAATAAGATTAAGTTGTAATTTTTTCTTTTTTTCTTTTTTTTGTTCCGTTTCCTTCTTATTTTTTTTCAAAATTTCCCAATTCCAAACGCCTTTTGCATTGGCTTCGGCGCGCACAAAACCATTTTCGGCATAAATTTGGGCAATTTGATAGTTTCCTTGCCAAATATCGAACAGGTCAAAAGTAAAATACAAAGATTGGGCATAGGCAAGGGTATCGGGTTTTGGGCTTTGCTTTTTTTTGACACTCAAATTGCCCAAAGCCACCGAAATATAGGGAAAATGGCGAAAAGGGGCGGTCGAAGTTTGGCTAAAATGGAGTTCGGCATCGAGGTTTTCGTTGAGGCTATCAACCGCATATCGGAGTAATTTATCTTCGTACCAAACCAAACTTGCCCAAAAAACAAGCAAGAAAGTAAGGAGTGCTAAAGCACTGATTTTGAGGAAAGTATAAAGTTTTTTTTTTGCATTTCCGTTTTATAATTTACGTATTTCATTCCGCAATTCTTGAATTTCGTCAAGGCTTAAACCTGTTCCTTGCGAAACTACTTCATCAGACACTCCTAACTTCAGCAGATTTAATGCGGTTTTGTTAAGTATCTTTTGTGCATCACGTTCCTTAATCGTTTCTGCCGCATGACGGTTTTTGCTTTCAGTCAATTCCTCTGGGCTAAGGTTCTCATAATCAATGAGTTCTGAAACTTTTTTTACACCCTGATTCGACATATTGAGGTTCGGTTTGCTCGGATTCATGATCGATTCTTTGACTAATTGCAACCAATCACGATAACCTTGTGGAGTACTATTTTTGATATAATGATAATTCAAAAATATCAATTTATGACCAAAAACATCAATTTCTTCTCCACCAAGCGTAAAAAGATTGCTATTCGAAATCAAAATATCGTGTTCTATTGTTTTTCCACTGCGTTCGAAAATTTTGTAATATTTGGCGGTAAAAAAAACAATCGTCAAAACCAATTTTTCAGCTTTGTACTGTTGCGAAGTTCTTTGCTGTTCGGCAATTGCCATATTGTGATACAACAAAAAACGGTCGAAATTATAATCATAATCGACTTTTTGAATTTCGACAATAATTCTTTGCTCATCACTTTCGGCAAAAATGTCATATTTCAGGTCAATATGGGCTATTTTCGGATTAAAACGTTTTTCGGTTTCTATCCTATTCGGCTCGAAATCAATCCCAAAAATATCTTTTACTAAACACTGCAAGACGAATTTGTTAGTGAATGCTTTTTTAAAAATTACTTCATTATCCAAATTTCCAAGCATAATTCTGTAGGTTTTCGAGGTTTTGACAAAGATAATAAAAAAAATGATTATTTTCGCACAAAATCAATCCAAAAAATCGTATGTTCAAATTTTTCTCCTTACTCAAATTGCCTAAGCACAGACAGTTTGATTATCAGCCGCGTTACTATGACGAACAGAAAGAGGAACTCGAAGCTCGCATCAAACGCAGGCAAAGTGATAACGAAAATATTAGAGCCGAAGAACGCCTAAGAAGTGGTTTTAGGCAAAGGAAAACAGAAAAAAAGAAGATAGATTGGGGGCAAAGTATTTTTATTTTGGCTTTTTCGATGGCATTTGTGGGCTATTTTTATTTTGGCAATGTGGCAGTTTGGGGCTTGGGTATTTTTTTAGCGGTGTATATTTATGTGAGAAGACGTTTATCGTAAGGAAAAATACCATTTCCGAAAAGAAATGGTACTTCTTCGTTTTTGTTTCCTAAGCTCATTTTGTTCAGAAAATCTAAGATACAATATCATTATCATCAATGTGTATCGTGTCGGTGTCTACGTCTATATGTTCGCGCCCTTTACGGACAGGCAAGCCTGAAAAACGAGCAAGATATAAACAATTACCTTTAGGATCATCGGGCGGCTCGACTTGTAGAATAACTGCTTTATAAACGCCTGTGTAGAGATAATGTCGCGCCCTAACAGTTTCGCCTTTTTGATATTTGCACTTTGCCATAGTCGTCAAAAGATTTTAGAGAGTTAAACAAAATTCATGAAAACCAAGCCTAATTTCATCACCGTTTGCGGCTTGTGCGATAATAATATGATTTTCCTCATCTATACCCTGTACATTAAGTTTGGCAAGAAAAAAAGGCGAACTCTTTTTTAAGCAGGTGATTTGGTAAGAATTTTGACTAAACACATTCCAATTGCGTACCATTTTGGTATTCAGATTATATTCTTTCTGATCGTAAAAAAACTTAACCGTAAGTTTTTCCCTCTCAAAATAGCTATTCATTACTTTTGCAGGATAGAAGAAAATGTCTTTAGGGTGATCAGCTATTACTAAATCATCTTTAGAAAAGTATTCTTTCACATTATGTTGAAATCTTCGAGTAATATTTCTTGCGCTATTTTTTTCGAACCAAGCTTGTTCTATAAAATAGTTATAAGGTTCTTGGGTAAAAGCATCTGTTAAAAGTTCCATAGCTTCTCTAATGTTACTTTTATCTGCATACAGATAAGCATCGTACATAATAGTAGCTAAAATACCATATTGCCGCTTATAATTACCAGTTTTATATTTTTCAATTACGTTTTCACCATTTTTTACCGCTTTTTCGATATATTCTATATATTTATCTTCTCTAATATCTCGGTAGGATTTTGCTAATTCTAGAAAAGGGCTAACAGAATCAGGGAAATTTTTTGTTACCTCTTGCAATAAGAGAATATTAGCCTCAAGATTGTTGCTATCTTTGCGCAAATACACTGCACAATCGACAAATATTTTGACATAGTGATTAGGATATTCTAATAGATTAGCCAAATTTTCATACTGCTTAGATATAGCGCTACCAGATTCTGTTTTATGTTCATCAAAAACAGTATTTTCTCCATTACCTAAGGTATCGTCATAAACCACATGATGCTTAGGTAAAAAATGTTCTTTAAAAACCTTTTTAAAATTATTTTCTAATATTTCATCATCTTTAAGAATGGTGATGACCTCTAAAAAATACTCAGCAAATCTTTCTCGCCAATAATTGGGATTAGCCAAGTGCTTATCTTCCAAACGTGATAAAACAGGAATAATCACATTAGGTTTTTCAGGTTCTTTATAAGGTGGTTTCGTATTTTTAATCATATTGATAATATTGGCACAACCCTTAAAACTTTGTTCGTTAGGGGCAATTGCCACTACATTTACATCGGGCAAGTGAAAAACATTTATATCGTTATAGTTACTATAACCTGTACGCGCATCTATAAAAATATAGTCATAGTCCATTTCGAGCAGTTTTTTTCGCAAAAACGACACGTATATTTTGTTATCCTCCCTTTTATAAAATCCGTTCCAGTCAAAATTGTGTAGTTTTTGAACATACTCGATTTCTTCGCCTTGTCCTGCGTGGATCAACTCAATCGTGGCACGAGTTTCTTCGTTTTTGAGTAAAGTATGGATATAATTTTGGTCAAAAACAGGCACATCTTCGGGCTTGGGGTCTTCGCCTGCGATCACCAAATCGTCATGGTATTTTTTATAGTTTTCGAACAAATCGAGTACGCCCATTTTTTGTTTTAGATCAATTCCTTCTCGTTCAATTTCGGTTTTAAAATACGCATAAATACCAGGGGCTTCCATATCCCAATCGATCAATAGAATACGGCGATTACGATAATAATATAAGTATTTGGCGATATTTGCCAAAAGCATGGTGCGTCCTGTTCCGCCTTTGAATGAAAAAAAACTCACTATCATAAGAGTAATATTTTAAAGGTTTAGAAAATCCGAATAAAAAAATTATTTGTTTTATAACAAAATATGAGTATTAACACTACCTTGATTGTCGAACCAATCTTTATAAGCCTCATCGAAAGCCACTTCTAAATCATTATCCATTTTTTGGGGGCTAATTTCCACATTCATAATATTTTTCATTTGAGGGTATTTTACTTTGATTACCCTTTTCGAATTTCTTTTTTCGAGGGCAAATATTTTTCTAACAAATTCATTAGGTGGATTTTGTTGCCAATTTTGCCAAACAATAAAGATAACACTTTCAAAAAAATATTCTTCGATGGATATATCGAAACGGGGCGTACAAAAACCCATTAAATGAATTTTATTAGGTAATTGCTGATAACATTGTTTAATCAATCGTTGAATACTTTTATTTTGATACGGTTTCCATTGATGTGGTTCAGTTTCATTTTCAGGGCAAAGTGCTACTACCAAAAGACGTTTTTTTCTTTCTTCTTTGCCATTTTCTTCCATGATTGGTTCTCCCTCAACTGATTTTGAAGCCCCTTGCATATTTCTCCAAAAATTAGCCCATAATTCTTGTTCTTGTTTGTTATTTTCAAATAATTTTCTGAAAAATACATTTTTATACTCATCAAAAAATGCCCAATCTCCATTCTTTATAGAATGAGCTAATAAAAAATTTTCGTTTTGTCCTATTTTCACCTGATCATGGGCATTTACCAAACTATCTCTTACGTTGTGTTCTTGGGTGAGCAAACTTTTGATAAAAGCCTTCACAAAAGTAATATTATCACTATGAGTATGTTCATTTTCATAGTAAATTGTTCCATAAACAAACATCACCGTAGCAAATTCAAACAATTCTGATAGATATTCCTTGCTAATTTCCTTTCTCATTCTTTGAATAATGATCACACAATCAATATTCGAATACGCATCAAGTTTAGATAAAAACTCCTCAATAGCAAAGGTTTTTTCGGCATGATTGCTCAAAATTACGCAAAGCAAAGAAAGCGTATCAGGATACAACAAATCTAAACTATCCGATGCTCTTAAATTACTTTTGGGTTCATACTTGGCTTTCGGATTTTTGCCATGGGTAAATTGTGAAAAAAGATCGTCTAAATTTTTAACAAGAGAATCTTCAGAACCATAATGTTCAATTGGATCACTTGCCAAACAAATGGTAGGTAAAAGCTGAAAAGATTTGTTTTTTAGCCCTTGTGAGGCAAAAATAGTACAATTTTTAAAACTCATAGGTTGTAGCTTTTATTTAGAGTTAGGGCGATAAAATAAAAAATAAATTTAAAAATAAGTGTTAATTTTTATGTTTTAATATATCGTTTGGTTTAAAAACAAAAATACCATTCCTCGAAAGAAATGGTATTTTTTTAAAATATTTTTCCCTTACACCGCAAAACTTTCTCCGCAACCGCAGGTGCGCGAAGCATTCGGATTGACAAATTGGAAGCCTTTGCCGTTGAGTCCGTCCGAAAAGTCCAACACTGTCCCTAAAAGATACAAAAGACTTTTCTTGTCGACCAAGATTTTAATGCCTTTGTCTTCAAAAACCTGATCGGCAGGCTGGAGGGCATCATCAAACAAAAGGTCGTACATCAAACCTGAACAACCTCCACCTTTTACGGCTACTCTGATATTGTGTGCGTCTGTTTTGCCGTCTTGTTGCCTCAAACGCACGATTTGATCTTTGGCTTTGTCGGTTACACTAATCATATTTTTAGAAATTTTTATTTCAAAATTAATTTTTCAAACGTACTTTAGTGCGTTTCGGTGTTAATTATCGCACCCTGAAAGGTACGGTACTCATCATTTACGCTACGGGATTCATCACCAAACTATAGACCGTAATGGTATTCATATCCCGACCGTAATAAAACTTGTCAAGCACATCATACATATTTTTGGCACGAAAATACGAAGTATTGATTTCCTTTTCGCCGTTGGGGCGCCATTGCAAGGTATAAGAACTTTCTTTTTCGCGAAAAGTTTGCACATACGTCAGCATTTTTTGCAAGGCATCAATCTTATTAATACCGACTTCCGCCCTGAACAAAAAAGATTGGTTATGCCTTTTGTTGATCGTTATCAAATTGAGGCGTACTTTGTTATCAAAATTTTCGTAATCGAAAACCAAATTTCCCTCAATCCCTAAGTGGTCTTCGATGGCGCGCTGCATACGCGCCGCTTCTACGTGAATGTCTGTCATAAAATAAAATTTTCGTTGAAAAACTATTTCGTGCCGCTTGTTGCGGTCGCTACCCAAGCAGGCTCCCAATTATCAGCAAACTCGATCAGTTCGGCATCGCCCCAAAGTTCTTCTAATTGGTAATGTTTTCGTTTTTCTTTCTTAAAAATATGAACAATAATATTGGCATAATCCAATAAAATCCATTCCCGATTCGCTTTGCCTTCTTTGTTCCATGGCTTTTCGTCCAAATATTTTCTGACTGTATCCTCGACCGAATCGGTAAGCGAATCTACGTGCGTATCGGCATTTCCCGAACAAATTACAAAATATTCACTAAAAGCATTTTTGACCTTTCGCAAGTCCAAGACCATAATGTCGATTCCTTTTTTTTCCTGCAAACCAAATACAATCGTTTCCAAAAGACGGCGAGAATCGGTCATTTTTTTTTGTGTCATAGAAAAATGTTTATTAAAACCCTGTGTAGTTCTACGAATTTGCTTCGCAGTTGTTTTCAAATGTATGTTCTAAAACAAAAGAAATGTAACATAGTCACGTAGCCTGTGAAAACTCCACAGGCTACGAGCCTATGTTGCAAAAATACAAATATTTTTATTCAAATTCTTAACAATTTTACTCCTCTTTTTCCTTCTGCTCATCAGGCAATTCGGTAGGATTTGGCGTATTTTGTGGTATTTCGCCTTCATTGATCAAAATTGCCAACTTTTTATACATCATACCAATGCCGATCATCATGGCTCCAAGAATGAACAAAGATAATAATTCGACAAGGAAATGTAATTCCCAGAAATCATCAATGAAGAATTTGAGCAAAATTCCGACAAAAATTGCCAAAGAAATAACCCGCATCTCCTTGATTTTGTGGCGCATACCCAAAACCATGAGGGCAAACGAACCCATTGCCCAAAACATCAGAATCCAAGTTCCGTAGGAATTATCGGTCAATTCGTTGATATTTTCGCCCACATCATAACTGTAGATCAAAACCAAATTGTTGAGTTCGAT
>JAAFHK010000147.1 GCA_013297565.1 Cytophagales bacterium | reverse complement strand
AGTTGTAACTGTAGCAAAGGAGAGTAACGAAAGCGTTACTTGGTATCAATTTCGTATTCCTATTCGTGAATTTGACCGAAAATCGGGAAATATTGAGGGTTTTAAATCTGTTCGCTTTGTCAGAATGATGATGACAGGTTGGCAACAGCCTGTAGTGTTGCGTATGGCACAGTTCCAGATGGTCGGTACGCAGTGGCGACCTTATGTGGGTTCGCTGGAGTTCCCTGGATTGAATACGCCCACCGAACCCTACGATCCATCTTTTACCGTTTCGTCTGTTAATATTGAGGAAAATGGAAATATTTATGCCATTCCGCCAGGATTCAGACGTGATAATGATATTACTTCGCTTACAAACGCACGCCTCAATGAGCAATCTTTGCGAATGTGCGTAACGAACATGAAAGACCGAGATACACGTGCCGTTTTCAAAAATATTACTTTAGATTTGGTCAATTATCAACGCCTCAAAATGTTTTTGCACGCCGAAAGCGACAATGCAAGAGATGGCGAAGTAACGGCTTTTATGCGTTTTGGGACAGATTTTAAGGATAATTATTATGAAATCGAAGTGCCTTTGGTGATGACTCCCTTTGGGACTCCACCAACCGACCCGCGCGCTATTTGGCCTCTCGAAAACGAAATTGATGTCGAAATTGCGGATTTGGTTGGGACTAAAACCGAACGAAACTCTAAAAGATTGAATTTAAACGTGCCGTATCGCCGAAAAATAGGACAATATTTGATTACTGTGGTAGGAAACCCAGATTTGAGCAGTGTGCAGACCCTGATGCTGGGCGTTCGAAATCCTGAATCGGCTGATGGTAATCCCAAGTCGGTTTGTATTTGGGCAAACGAATTGCGGGCGGCGGGTTTTAATAGCCGTTCGGGTTGGGCTGTGAGTTCGCAACTCAATTTGCAATTAGCGGATTTGGCAACTATAGCCGCTACTTTGCGCTACACTACACCGTTTTTTGGTGGGATTCAGGATAAAATTGCGGCTCGAACTCGAAGCCACGATCTGATGTATGATATTTCCTCCAATATCCAACTTGATAAAATTCAATTACACAAATACGGTTTTAGTTTGCCGCTATTTATTGGATATGAACGCCGTTTGAATACGCCTTTTTTCAATCCGCTTGATCCCGACACGCCTTTGGAAACGGCACTCGAAACGTACCCAAAAGCCGAAAATCCAGATTTTGCGAACATTGTTAGGGACGAAATTGTGCGAAAAAGCATTAATTTGACCAATGCCCGAAAAAACAAAGTCAAGGCAGGAGCAAAGAAAAATATTTGGGATTTCGAAAATCTGTCTTTCAATTTGGCGTACAACGAAATGTCCCAAAGTAACGCCCGAATTGCGATTTATGAACAGCGAAATACAAGAGTTGGCATCGCTTATGACTACGCCAGCACTTTGCCGCCTTTTACGCCATTCAAAAAATCCATTTTGTTCGATACGCCGTATCTGAAATTTCTTAAGGATTTTAACCTCAATCTTTTGCCAAATAGTATTGCGGTCAGGGGCGATATCGAGCGCCGTTTTACGCAATTACAGTTCCGCAATGCCGATCTGAACACTTTGGGCGTAACACCAAATTTTGAGAAATCCTTTACTTTTACAAGGGTTTATAACGTGCGTTGGAATATTTCCCAAAATTTGGCTTTTGATTACAATGCCCGATCCTATTCCATTATTGACGAACCCGAAGGCGCGCTGGACACAAAAGTCAAGCAAGATTCGGTCTGGAGCAATATTTTGAATTTTGGGCGAATGAAAAATTTTGCTCAACAACTCACCGTAAATTATAAATTGCCTTTTGATAAATTCCCGATTACAGATTGGGTCAATGGAGATATTAAATATGCTTCGGATTATTCATGGGTGGCGGGAGCTGTAGGTATTGCGGATACTTTGGGAAATAATGCCCAAAATAAGCGAGATTTAGCCCTAAATGGACAACTCAACTTTGATCGGCTTTATAACAAAAGTGCTTTTTTGCGAAAAATCCAAGACCCAAAAAGCAACACCATTGCGCCTGTGGCAGGTGAGGCAAAACAAAGGCGTTTGAAAGCCCGAATTGATCGAAAAGAGAAGGTAAAAAAATACCGACAGGAACAATACGAAATACGCCAAAAAGAGGAGGAAGCGGCAGATACTGCTTTTGTGTCGAGGGCGGAATTGCGGCGTTTTAACCGAAAAATAGAACGAATCAAAGAAAAAATTTCAGACCTTCAGGACAAAATCACGATCCTAACTCCCGAAGGAAAACAGAAACGAATAGACCGAAAAACCAAAAAACTGGAACAGAAACAAAAGGATTTGACGGCGAAATTTGAGCAAAAATTGAAAAAAGGCAAACAAGAGGACAGCCTGAAAATCATTCGCTTGAAAATGGACTCAACCTTGCAAAACCGCCAAGAGGTTCGCCATGCCGAACGCATGAAAAAATTTGATGACAAGATCAAATCCTTGAATACCGCACTTGCCGAAGTGTCGGCTTTGGTCAAAAAAAGGCAGGCAGAGCAAAAACAAACCAATCCTTCGGCGGCGGCAACAGGAATCGGGCAACTGTTTTTGATGGTCAAAAAAGTAAGCTTTAGCTTTACCGAAAATAGCCAAACGATTCTCCCAGGACTTTTGAGTTCGCCCAATTATTTTGGGATAGATCAGCGCTGGGCATCGCCACGTTGGGATTATGTCGTGGGCGGACAGGATTATACCATGAAAGATTATCTTTCTCGAATCGGGCGTTTGGCTTTGAGTGAATCGCTAAACAATGCCTTTACCCAAACACGCCAAGAAACCTTGACGGTTCGGGCAAATCTGATGCCTTTTCCTGATTTTGATTTGCAAATCGAGGCAAAACGTTCGATAAATACCAATTATTCTGAAGTTTTTGTCTTTAATAAACAGGAAAACCGACACCTTGCCCAAAGCGCAAGCCGTTCGGGCGGGTATAAAATTTCCTTTTTATCCCTTTCGACCCTGTTCGCCAGTGATGATGCGGCAAATAATTCGCCCATTTTCAATGATTTTATTCAGAACAGAAATACCATCAAGCAAAGGCTTGATGCCCAAAATTCGAACGGAACTTATGAATTAAATTCGCAAGATGTGCTTTTGCCTTCGTTTTTGGCGGCATATTCGGGCAGGCAGGTGGGTTCGCAAGCCCTCAATGGTTTTCCGCAAATTCCCATGCCCAACTGGAGTTTGAACTATAACGGACTCACCAAAATAGCGGCTTTGCGCCAGTATTTTCGCAGTATCCAAATCCGCCACGCCTACAGTTCGGAGTATGCCGTAGGGAGTTATACTTCGTCTTTGCTTTATAATGATGTATTTTTGAACCTAAATGTACGGAATCAAGCAATTCCTTTGCCTTTTGTTGATCCTGAAACGGGAAAAATTGCCCCTGTTTTGATTATGGATCAGGTTTCGATCACCGAAGCCTTCAATCCTTTGATTGGTATTGATATTAAAACGGTCAAAAACCTTTCGGCAAGCCTCAAATTCAACAGACAGAGGGGCATTGCTTTGCAAATGTCGAACACCCAAATTACTGAAGTCAAAAATACAGATGTTACTTTTGATGTGGGTTATACGAAATCGAATTTTAAAGTTCCGTTCAAAATAGGCGGAAAACAGCACGTTTTAAAAAATGATTTGACTTTCCGCATGACTTTTACGCTTCGGGACTCGAAAACTACGCAAAGAAAAATAGAGGACAATGCGCAGAAATCGACCGTAACGCAGGGGAATTTGAACATTCAGCTTCGTCCCAATATCAGTTATGCCATTAATCAAAAGGCAACTTTGAATATTTATTACGACCACAACCTGAATCAGCCCTATATTTCCAATTCATTTCCGCGCACAGTTTCGCAGTTTGGGGTGCAGGTGAGATTTGCTTTGTAAAAAAAAATGCGAACCTACAGGTTCGCATTTTTTTCAAAACTATATTTTTGATTGATTCTAAACCAATAGCGTTTATGAATAAATCTGTTGCATACCCTTCGGGTGTGATTATTTTAAAGCCACACTCGAAAGATGCTTAATTTTTCATCTGTATCCGTTTCCACGTATCTGTCCTGCCAAAGATCGCAACGCCAATAAATCCACGCACCTCAAGGGTATTGGAATCGATCAGTTCGATTTTGCAACTGTAGGTACTGCCATTTTCGGGATCGTAGATAGTGCCATTTTCCCAAAGGTTTTTGCTTACATACCCAAAATCCTTGAGCATCACATAACCCAAAAGTGGTTTCTTGCGCAAGGTTTCATCGGCGTTGTTTTTGTCGAGTTTGGGCTTGCCTTCGCTGTCGTTGGGTTCTTTGAGCCATACGATTCGCCCACTGTACTTGTCGCCTTTTTTATAAACCTGAATACGTGCCTTTCCGCTACTTGGCGCCCACAAACCCACTAAGGCATCTGCCTCTGTCGTTTGGCTATAGGCATTGGCAGACAAAACAAAAATTACTAAAACAAACAAAAAAACTGCTTTTTTCATAGTATTATGGACTTACTAAATTAAAACTAATATTAAAAAACAAATTATTACCAATCGTGTTTTGGAAGGCGTAGGGATCGGAACTAAAAAAACTGCGAAAAAAATCACCCCTATCTACGTTATAACTATTTCGCCAATTATATCTGTAGCCTGCCTGTAGGCTAATCCAGAGAAAATCGTACAAAGAACGTTCGTAGCTTAGTTTCAAACGCATTTCGGAACGGCGCAGTTCGAGATCGTCACGACCTGCCCCAAAAACATTGCCCCGATTACGCAAATGGTAGCTGTTGCCCTCAAGTTCGTAGCCTACCAATAGCAAACTACGGGCGCTAAATGTCCTCCTATAGTTGGCACGAGCAGGCAAAACTGCCTCTATACCCCATTTTCTATTTTCAGAAGTATAATTATACAGAATGACAGGAATATAGTTCATAGCCCCAACCCTGTAGGTGCGCGCTGCCCCGAAGCCAAACTGCAAACGGTCGTGTTTTCGCCACCCAAATATTCCCATAAGGCTATGTTTGAGCAAAGAAAGGGACTGAAATTCGTCTAAACGATAATCGCCGTTTAGGTCGTGATTGCTAAGAAAGAGAATAAAATGCTTGGCATCGAGAGGCTTAAAAACCGTAAAACTCAAACCCGCATTGCGCAAGGCACTTTGGTTAAGCGAGCGCATGGTAGGGCTACGCAGTTCGTCTGGTTTGGCAAAATTATAATTACTTTCCCAGTACGATGCCCCGATATTGAGTGTCCAACTGTTCTTTGAAACCACAGGAAAATTTGCCAAGAGCCTCAAACCATGCAAGGCGTTCAAGCTTTGCGTTTCCGTCCCAGCGGTTTCAGGGTTCGCCTTCATATCGAAACCTAATTGATAATCGTAGCCAATCGAGATGAGTTTGGTGGGGCTGATCCCAAAAATTTTGGAACTACAGTACGATTTCATGCCTGCCAAATTGCTTGTAGCGACTTCGGCTTCGCCCGAAAATTGGCTTAGGTCGAGAGGGGGGGCTTCCTCCTCCACTTTTGTCGAATCGTTTTGAGCAAAAAGAAAGGTTTGCACAAAAAACAAACAAAGCCAGAGTAAATTTTTTTTCTTCATGTGATTTTTTTTTGTAAATTTTTCAAAAACAAAACACTTTAAAATAATCCAGACCGAATTGAAATCCTTGATTTCCAAAAAATATTGCTGTTTTTAGCGTAGTTTATGAATAAATCTGGATCGTACCCTTCAGGGTGCGTGTATTTAAACTTTCAATAAATTACAAACACCCTAAAGGGCGTTACGCAAATTATTCATAAACTTTAATGTAGTTTTTCTTTTAAACAAGCATTTCTCAAAAAATGTTTTTCAAAACTTACCCAAATACGCATTTTATAGCGAATCTCGCTTGGTTTCTTGCATTTTCTTGAGTTGTTGGTCTATGTTGCCTATCCTTTGCTTCAAGTCTTCCAACTTGGCATCTTGGTTTTTGAGACTTTGCAAGTCCCGAACATTGTTTTGGATATTGGTCAAATTGGTTTGCAAATTCGTAATTGTTTCTTGTATTTTATCTATTTTTTCTTGCATATTATTTATTTTTTCGGTTTCGCTACGCAATTTTTCGACCTTTTCCACCAAATCCACAATCTTGTTTTCCAAACCTTCCACCCGATTTACGTTTCGTTCCAAAACCGCTAATTGGTTTTGATAAGTCTGCAAAGTTTGTTGCAAGGAGTTGATTTTTTGGGTTTCCTGATCCACCTTTTCAACCGTAGCTTTCAGGTTATCAACAGCGCGGTTATGATCGGAAACTATTTTTTCGAGTTTTTCCAATTCCGTATTCTTAGCCATGTCTTTCTGCAAATTCGTAATTTTTTCATTAATGGTTTGCAAATCGCGCAACTGCCCCATAATTTTTTGCAAAGTCGGCAACACATCACCAATCTGTTTATTGACCATGACAAGGTTCGGTTTCAACTGTTTGGTAATTACGCTGTCCGCACTGATCAGGGTTTTTCGTGTATCTTCGGCAGTCTTTGCCAAATTTTCTTGTTTCCTATTTGCTGTAATGGCATTGATCGCCGAAACACCAAAACCAATAAAAATCACCACCGCCGCCACATTTCCCAAATCCGAGAGGCGAGTTCGCCCCTGCGAATCGGTATAGACCGTAGCCCCCGAAAGGGCAATCAGTGCCGAAGTGCTGGCAATAAACTGCCCCAAAAGTTCCATATAATCATTGACATTTTCCGTTTCGTTTTTGCTATCAAATGCCCAAAGCCCTGTGCCGATCAGCCCACTAAGCCCAATGATCAAAGTCAAATAACCCACCAAATTGATTTTGATCGCCAAACGGCTGCTGGGATTGTGGCAGTTGGTCAAAAAAGGCAAAATATAAGCCGCAATCGTGATCAGATAAGACAAATAAATACTGCTCATGGGCAAATGCAAATCGTTACCCAAAAGAAAAAACACAAAAGAAAACAAACTCAAGGGCAAAATAACAAAAGTGGCAATTTTGCCACGAAGGTTTAACTGGCGAGTCTGGTCATTGAATCCGTCTTGTTCAATTCCAATATTGACTAACAGCGCAACAAAAGCCAAAGAGTGAAAAATAAAAAAATGGAATGCAGTCATGGAGATCAGATGGTAGGTTTTGAGCAAATGTATAGAAAATTACAGCGGCATACAAAATTCCTTTTGCCAAAAAATAACATTTTTAAGCGTTCGAAAAACGGGGTACGCCAACCAAACTAACAAAATAACATACATAATTCTTTGAAAAAGGATTTTTTGAGAAAAATCTTGTTCCAAAAAAACGGCTAAATTCAAAAATACGAAAGGATAAATCACGCCTACATACCGTTCGACTTCCCAAAAATTGGCTTTTTCGAGGCAAAGCATGGCGGCTAAATAGACAAAAATTAGAAAGGTAGAATATATAACTTTAGTCGGACGCAGTCCGACCACGAAATTCAGCAGACTTTTCATGGTCGGACTGCGTCCGACTGAAGTTTTTAGCATATTAAGGGTTTTAGCCTGTGCAAAACGCAAGCTAAAACTTACGATAACTACGCTACAGACCAATAAAATACCGATTCGCCACTCGAAGGGCAAAAAATTTGGTAAGAAAAACAAAGAAAGGGACTCGGAATAGACCAAAACATTATGCCCGATGCCCTCAAAAAGCCGACTCGTGATCGAGGGTAAGGGTTCGGAACTGACGAAATGATTGCGAAGCAACCAAAAGAACCAACCTGAAAGAGAAAAAATAAGATATAAGAAATATTTAATAGTATTTTTTGTAGTATAGGCTTTAGCCTGTGCTAAACCGTAATACGCAAACGTCCCAGTTACGAAAAAAATCCCTGCGTGGCGCTGCAAACAGAGCAAAAAGCCCATAAAAATCCAAAAAACGAAAAAAATAGCGTTTGGCTTTTGCTCATAAAACTTGGCGGCATGGTAATGCAAAACCAATAAAAGTACAAAAACGGCTTCCGACCACAGAAAAACACTTTCGAGCATCAGATAGGGCGAAAAACAAAGTGAAATTGAGAAAAAAAACCTAAAAAAAGGCGTTTTTATTTCCTCAAAGGCTGTTTTTTGGAAAATAATTAAAGTAAATAGCAAAACCAAGCCTTGAAAAAAGCCTAAAAGAGAATCAGGAATGGGCGCAAGCAGAAAAGGAAATAGGGGCGTCCAATTGGTAAAATACGTGCCGTTGGGGTTCAGAAAAGTAAAATGTTGGGTAAAACTGCGCGCCGCCGCAAGGAAATAATGCGAATCGTGAGTAAGCCCGATTCGGCAAAAAGTGGCGTATTGGTGCAAAAAAAAGGCAATAAAAGGAAAAATATCAAACTTCATTTTTTTACTTTATTTTTTTAGTCTAATTTTGACCGCCTTTGCAAGTGTAAGTGTGTAACATACGCTTCAGCGTGTGATTTTTTGATAAATTTTAAAACCCAAAATGCCATGCACAAATTTCAAACTTTGCAATCTACTTGCGTACCGATTGCCATCGAAAACGTAGATACTGATCAAATTATTCCTGCGCGCTTCCTCAAAGCCACGACCAGAGAAGGTTTTGGGGACAAACTTTTTGCGGATTGGCGAAAAGAAGCCGATTTTCCACTGAACAATCCCGCTTTCGCAGGGCAAATTTTGGTGGCAGGCAAAAATTTTGGTTGCGGAAGCAGTAGAGAACACGCTGCATGGGCTTTGAGTGATTACGGTTTCAAAGTCGTAATTTCAAGTTTTTTTGCCGATATTTTTAAAGGCAATGCCTTGAACAACAGTCTTTTACCTTTGCAAGTTTCGGATTCGTTCCTGAAAAATTTGTTCGAAGATATTGAAAAAAATTCGAAAACGGAAGTTTTGGTCGATCTCGAAAACCAAACCGTAACGAATACCGCAAGGGGCGAAAAAGAAGTTTTTGAGATTAACGCCTACAAAAAAACCTGCATGATCAATGGTTATGACGATATTGATTTTCTGATTAACCAAAAAGAACTGATCGAAAAGTTTGAAAAAACACGAAACATCTACGCATGAAAGCCTTACAAAATACGGATTCGACAGAACAAAGTATTCGCCTGACGGATATTCCCAAGCCTGTTTTGCAAAAAGATGAGGTTTTGGTCAAGATCAAGGCGGCGGCATTCAATAGGCGAGATTATTGGATTTCGGTTGGGAAATACCCTAAAATTCAACCCTTTTGTATTTTGGGTTCGGACGCTTGCGGCGTGGTCGAAGCGGTTGATAATCAGGCAGATACGGATTGGATTGGGCGGGAGGTGATTTTGAACCCTAATAACGATTGGGGAACGAATGAGGCGGTTCAGTCCGAAAAATATCATATTTTAGGAATGCCTACGAACGGCACAATGGCAGAATATTTGGCAATTCGGGCGGATCGCTTGCACCTGAAACCTGCTCATCTGGAGGCGGCACAGGCGGCGGCTTTGCCTTTGGCGGGGCTTACGGCTTATCGGGCTTTGTTCAGATATGGGCAAATTACGAAAGATTCAAGGGTTTTGATCACAGGGATTGGCGGGGGAGTGGCTTTGTTTGCCTTGCAGTTTGC
>JAAFHK010000146.1 GCA_013297565.1 Cytophagales bacterium | reverse complement strand
GGCTTTAAAACTGAAGGAAATTTCGTACATTCATGCCGAAGGCTACCCTGCTGCCGAAATGAAACACGGCCCCATTGCCCTGATTGATGCAGAAATGCCTGTGATTTTCATTGCAATCAAAGATAGTTCCTACGAAAAAATCGTATCGAATATTCAGGAAGTAAAAGCCCGAAAAGGTCGAGTCATTGCGATTGTTACTGAAGGCGACACTTTGGTAAAACAAATGGCGGACGAAGTGATCGAAATTCCTGCGACTTATGACCTGCTTACGCCTTTGCTGACTGTTATTCCTTTGCAACTCTTGTCTTATCACGTAGCGGTTATGCGCGGTTGCAATGTGGATCAGCCTCGTAATTTGGCTAAATCAGTTACGGTGGAATAAATTTTGAAGTTGTTAGTATTTAGAAAAGTACAATTTTGGCAAATATACAAGATTGTACTTTTTAATTAGGATTTCCACAAAAAAGGAAAAAGAATATAGGATAAAACGCTGACTATCAAGTTGATAGCGGCAATATTGATCAAACTATCTTCGCTTACGCTGAATGCCAAACCATCAATCGCATTTTTGGAAACTCGAATCAGTAAGAGCAACATGGGAAGTAAAATTGGGAAACTCAAAACTGCCATTAGCGTTCCGCTATTCGAAGTTTTGGCGGAAATGCCCGAAATAAGGCTCAAAGTCGCCGCAAATCCGTAACAACCCAAAAGCAAATTACCTACAAAAAGTCCAGCATCTTGGATCGGATTTCCCAAAACGATTCCATAAAAAAATAGTCCCAAAAAGGCAACTAAGATCAAAATTGCGGTATTATAAATAATTTTGCTGGTAATCACGCTTTGCGGACTCGCCAAAGTATAATAATAAAGCCACGTGCCTTCGGGTTCTTGAACAAAACTTTTGCTGACCGTACTCAAAGCCGTAAAAAGGATAATAATCCAAAAAAGAGCATTCCACGTAATAGGCGACAAGTCTTGGGTTCGAAGGCGAAAACTCAAATAGCAAATAAAAATAGTACTAATTAAATACAAAATAATACCATTAATAGCATAACGCTGCCGCCACTCGATGCGTACGTCTTTTTGCAAAAGGCTTATGATTTCTTGGAACATGGTTTTTGGAATCCAGTGCCTAATTTTAATTTTTTACCAAATTAATAAAAATATCATTCATACTTGGCACTACTTCTCTGAACCCGATCAGATTGGTTTGAGGAATGATCGATTGCAAGAGTTCATTGATCGAACCGTTGAGAATTTTTACGTAGGTTTTGACCACTCCCTCCTGCATTTCGCTACTTAATACCTCAAAATGGTGATTTATTCCAAATTCGCTGTCGGTTTCGAGTAGGTAGGTATGTGTTCGGTGCTGTTTTTTGATGTCATTTTTTTTGCCGTCAAGAATTTTTTTAGATTTATGGATCAGCACAATGTGGTCGCAAAGTTCTTCTACGGATTCCATGCGGTGAGTCGAAAAAATAATCGTACAGCCCGATGCTTTGAGTTTTAGGATTTCGTCCTTGATGATTCCTGCATTGACAGGATCGAAACCTGTAAAAGGTTCGTCCAAAATAATTAATTCAGGCTGGTGTAAAACCGTAGCAATAAATTGTACTTTTTGTTGCATACCTTTGGATAAATCCTCGACATTTTTTGCCCACCAATCCCGAATTTCCATTCGATGAAACCAATCTTTCAAACGTTCTTTGGCATCTTTGGCGCTTAGCCCTTTGAGTTGCGCCAAATACATAAGTTGTTCGCCGACCTGCATTTTTTTGTATAAACCTCTTTCTTCGGGCAAATAACCTATTTTTCCAATATGTTGGGGGGCTAATTTTTCATTTTCGAAAAAAATTTCACCCTCATCGGCGGCGGTAATTTGGGTAATAATCCGAATCAGAGAGGTTTTTCCTGCTCCGTTGGGACCCAGCAAACCCAAAATTCCACCTTTGGGTACTTCCAAACTGACCTGATCGAGCGCCTTGTGATTGGCGTATTGTTTGCTGACTTTATCGATTTTTAAAATCATGTTTTTGCTTTGTAAGTGAGTATTTCAAAAAAAATTATTGTTCTTCAGCCACAATTTCCGCACTCAACTGAATGGTCTTTTTGTTTTGTTGCGGATCATTGGTAAAAATGTGAATTTGGCGGATTTGCTTACCCAAACTTGGCGAAGGATTAAACTTGATTTTTAGCGTAATGCTTTCTTCTGGGGCAATTTCGCCTGAAAAAGGAGTGAGAATTTCGCAAACTTCGTCCGTTGCCAAGTTCTGAATCCGCAAAGGGCGTTCGCCTTCGTTATACAAAACAATTTCGGTCAAAATTGCCGTTTCAGGTTCAAAATAACCCAAAAATTGACTTTCTTCACTCAAACGCAATTTGGGTTTTTCGATTTTTACGGTCGTTTCGTCTTCGCTAAGCATTTCGTTTGAAAGATTTACCTGTGCCGAATCGCTACCCAGAATATAAGCTATTACCTTGAAATTCAGTCTTTTATAAGTTGGATCGTTGGTAAAAAGCACCAAATGATCTTGCAAATAGCCCTGACCGTTGCGGGCTTGTGGATCGTATTCTACGACTATCGAACCTGTTTTGCCTGTTTCGATAATGTGTGTAGAATCAAAATACACTTTGATATGCTTGGGCAAGATCATTTTTTCAGTAAAAACCAAAGCCGAATCCGTAAAATTATAAAATTTAAAGCGTTTGCTAATGATTTTATCTTTTTTGATTGTCCCAAAATTCAAACTTTTGTGTTTGAAACGCAAGCGACCGATGGGGTATAAAAACTCATTTTCCAGATCGTTTTTGGAATAAGGCATGATAAAACCTGCTATTCGAAGTACGATTCGGTTAGGCGAACCTGTGTTCACAACTGTAAAACTTTTTTCGAACATACCTGCCCTGTATGGATAGAAACGCAAGGTAAGGGTATCCATTTCATTGGGCTGAATAGGAGTAGATTTGTAGGAAAGGGCAATGCAGCCGCAATCGGACTCTATGTTTTGGATCGAAACGGCTTGTTCGGAGGTATTTTTGAAAATAAAGGCGTAGGTTAGCGGATCGTTTCCTGAACGCACCCGACCGAAATCATGATAGGTTTTAGTGAAACTAAGGCTGTTTTTTTGCCCAAAAATTGCTGAATTGCTTATTAAAATCAAAAAAAGCGTAAAAAAAAGTTTCATTTGTTTTCTCTCTACTAATTGTAAATGTGGTAAAATTAGTCTTTTTTATTTTTATACTCAAAATAAAATAGTTTTCACGTAAAACTAATATGCTTGTTCGTTTCTGTGGCGAACAAGAATGTTCGCCGTACAAATGTAATTTTGATTGATTATAAAGCCTTTGTACTTTCGGAAAATAAAAAAAGCAAACAAAGCGAAAGTAAAAATGTTTTTTCCTTGTGATTCTTTTATTTTTTCGCGAAGTTAATAAAAAACATCACAAAATAATAAACATTGCATTATCAAAATTCCTAATTTTGTATCAAATCCAATTTTCTGATTGTATGAAAAAAATTGCCTTCTTTTCCTTTATATTCTTGTTTTTCAATTCTTTAGCTTTTTCCCAAACGGCTACTTCGGCTGTAGTGTTGGAAAATCAAAGCCTTAAACAGTGCATCGAATATGCCCTTGCTCATTCCTACGCCCTCTCGAATGCGCAAATCGATATTCAAGTGGCAGAGGCTGATATAGCACGCTATCGGGCTGACGGTCTGCCCCAAATCAGCGGTTCGGCAGGTTTTCAGGACAATTTTATTGTGCCTAAAGCCTTTGTACCTGCTCAACTTGTCAATCCAAACGCACCTGAAGGTACTTTTGCGGCTGTGGCGTTTCAACCCCAATATGGAGGAAATGCGGGCATTAATTTGCAACAACTTTTATTTGATGCCTCTTATTTGGTGGCTTTGCAAGCGGCGAAAGTAGGTAGAAATGTGGTGATCAAACAGTACCAACTCTCTAAAAATGAGGTAATTGCGAACGTAATGAAAGCCTATTACACGGTGCTGATTAATGAAGAACGCATGAATCTTTTGAACAAAAACATAGATCGCCTTGATCAACTTCACAAAGAAACGAAAGCCATGTACGAAAACGGTTTGGTCGAAAAAATAGACGTGGATCGTTTGGCGGTTAATTTGAATAATTTGAAGGTCGAAAAACAAAAATTGGTGCGGGCTTCAGAGTTGAGTTCGGTCTTGCTCAAATACCAAATGGGTTTGAACTTACAAGACAAACTTTCGACTTCCGAAAAACTCAAAGACATAAAATACGAAATCCCGACCGATCTGCCCCAATACGATTACAACAAACGAATCGAGTTCAATCTATTGGGTTTGCAAAAAGAGGCGGATATTCTAACGATTAAAAACGCACGCATGGGCTATTTCCCAAAACTGAATTTTGGAATGGGTTTTGGAGCAAACTCTGGCTCGAACAAATTTGCAGACATGGTCAATTTTGGCGAACGCTGGTTTATGAATGCCAATTACGGATTGAGTTTGCAAGTGCCTATTTTTGATGGCTTTCGCAAATCGGCTTTGATGCAAAGGGGTAAATTGGGCTTGAAAAAAACCGAAAATCGCATCAAAGACTTTCAAAGAACTATTGATTTGCAAGTTGGGCAGGCAATTATTCAACTCACCAACGGCATCGAAACCCTCGAAGCCCAAAAACAAAATATGGAATTGGCTTCTGAAGTCTATCGTTTGGCACAAATCAAATACAAAGAAGGAGTAGGTTCGAATCTGGAGATTGTAGATGCGGAAAATGCCTACAAAACCTCAGAAACGAATTATTACATGGCACTTTATGAAACTTTGATCGCCAAAGTGGATTTGGAAGTGGCGAAAGGAACGCTTTTGGAAAATTTTGGAAAATAAGCGCTCGCGCTTTTTATTATTTATATAATTAATTGATTTACAGTTGATTATGTAATTAAAAATGTCAATTATTTGATTTTTTAATTTTATCCTTTTCCCATGAAACAGTTTCTCATTCAGGCTTACGACTATACCGATCCGCAAGCCTTTGACAGGCGAATGGCTACGCGCCCTTTTCACCTCGAAATAGCCAAAAAATTGAAAGAATCGGGCAATTTTGTCATGGGCGGGGCAATGCTCAATGCTGATGACAAAATGATCGGTTCGGTGATGGTTTTGCAGTTCGAAACTCAAGCCCAGTTTGATGAATATTATGCCAATGAGCCGTACATCAAACAAAAAGTTTGGGAAAAAATTGAAGTAAAGCCTTTTAGAGTGGCGAATGTGTAAAAACAAAAATGTGGTGCGAATTGAAATCGTACCACATTCTTTTTGTTTTAAATATTTTTTTTTAAAAAAATTTGGAAAATAGAAATTCGCCTTTTACATTTGTACCACAATTCAGATGTATCCATTTCGCCTTCTCAAAAAAGGCAAATTGGTTTATAAAGAAAGAGGGAGAGATTAGGCTCTACGAACTCTTAGCAACCTACTAAACGCTACTGAAAGCAAGGTGCTAAATCCTAACCCAAAATAAATGTGGGAACTATAAATTAATTGAGCCATGAAAAATCCAATTTTTAAAATTTGTTGTTGTTGCACGAAGTAAAATACACTTTTCGGTGTGTTTGTCAGTATCTTGTGCTTTAGCCCAAGATACACAAATTTCGTAACATAGGCTTTAGACTGTGGTCTTTCCTATTACCGAAAACTTTATTAAGTTTATCGTATTAGTAGTGCTTTGTCTAAAAATTTAAAAAATAATTCATTATGCCTTTGCAGGTCTTTTGAACTGCAAATACAAGTTTTCATTAATCCTAAAACATTATTCCTATGTCTAATTATCATTTTGAAACTTTGCAGTTGCACGCAGGTCAGGAAGTCGACCCAACTACCCAATCGCGTGCCGTACCTATCTATCAAACCACTTCTTATGTTTTCAAAAGTTCTGAACATGGGGCTAACTTGTTCGCTTTGAAGGAGTTTGGTAATATTTATACCCGTATTATGAACCCTACGACCGATGTTTTCGAGAAACGCATTGCGGCACTCGAAGGCGGCGTTGCGGCAGTGGCAGTAGGTTCTGGACAGGCGGCGCAGTTTTTGGCTTTAAACAATATTTTGCAAGCAGGCGATAGTTTTGTAAGTAGCCCGTACCTCTATGGCGGGACGTACAACCAATTCAAAGTGGCGTTTAAGCGTTTGGGCATTACCGTCAAATTTGCGAAAAGCGATTCGGCGGCTGATCTCGAAGCCCAAATAGACTCGAACACAAAAGCAATTTATTTGGAAAGTATTGGCAATGGGGCGTTCAGTGTGCCTGATTTTGAGGCACTTAGCGCTTTGGCACGCAAATACGATATTCCTTTGATAGTAGATAACACTTTTGGGGCGGGCGGTTATTTGGTGAAACCCTTAAAACTGGGGGCGAATGTAGTGGTCGAATCGGCTACGAAATGGATTGGCGGACACGGAACAAGCATTGCAGGCGTGATCGTTGATGGGGGAAATTATAATTGGGGCAATGGTAAATTTCCGCAGTTTTCCGAACCTGCCGAAGGCTATCATGGCTTGAAATTCGCCGAAGTTTTTGGCGTAAATAATCCCTTGGGCTTGCCCAATATTGCCTACGCAATCCGAGCAAGAGTCGAAGGTTTGCGAGATTTTGGGGCGGCGTTGAGTCCTTTCAACTCATTTTTGCTTTTGCAAGGTTTGGAAACTTTGTCCTTGCGGGTTGAACGCACCGTACAAAACGCTTTGGCTTTGGCGCAATGGCTCTCGAAACACCCTGACATTGAGGCAGTTAATTACCCTGGTTTGGAAAATAGCCGTTTCCACACTTTGGCAAAAAAATATTTGAAAAATGGTTTTGGCGGTGTCTTTACTTTCAATGTAAAGGGCGGTCGAGCAAGGGCAGAGAAATTTGTCAATAACTTACAGCTAATCAGCCACTTAGCGAACGTGGGCGACTCGAAAACTTTGATTATTCACCCAGCCTCGACCACGCATCAGCAATTAAGCGATTCGGAACAGTTAGCCACAGGCATAGAACCGAATTTGTTGCGTTTGTCGGTTGGGATCGAGCATATAGAAGACTTGAAAACGGAAATCGAGGCGGCATTGGCGGCTTCGAAATAAAGAAATTGCTGTAGCATAGACTTTAGTCTGTGCCTTCGCTTGCACAGACTAAAGTCTATGCTACAGTTCAAAAGAATGTGATAATGCTACTCAATTTGATACTTGCCAAAATCTTTGAGTTTGGTCAGTATGGTTTTTTGGGAAAGAAAATTTTAGGCATAAGACATTTTAACCACAAGGACACAAGAAACACAAGATTTTTTACTACAATAATACAAAATACACATAGCCTTGTGCTTCTTGTGTTCTTGTGGTATGGAAATTTCAAAAACCATTTTGCCCAAACAAACCATGAATGACCTTTTTCAAAAATTTGTTCAAAAAAATCCTTTTTCTTTGGAATTGGGCGGGGAATTGCCCGAATTGGAAATTGCTTATTGGACGGCAGGAAAACTGAATGACAAAAAGGATAACGTTATTTGGATTTGCCACGCCTTGACTGCCAATGCCGATCCTTCGGATTGGTGGAGGGGTTTGGTGGGTGAAACGGACTTATTCAATCCTAAAGATTATTTTCTGATTTGTGCCAATATGCTGGGTTCGCCTTATGGTTCTTCGAGCGCCTTAAGCCAAAATCCTGAAACCAATGAACCCTATTATGCTGATTTTCATAGAGTTACGGTACGGGATATGGCAAGGGCTTGGGAGGTTTTACGAAATTATTTGGGAATTGAAAAAATCCATACGGTTATTGGTGGATCGATGGGCGGACAGCAAGCTATGGAATGGGCGATTCAACAGCCTGATCGGTTCGAAAATATGATTTTATTGGCTACCAATGCCAAACATTCGGCTTGGGGGATCGCTTTCAACGAATCGCAACACATGGCGATCAAAGCCGATCCGACTTGGGACGAAAAACGGTATGATGCGGGGCAGGCAGGACTCAAGGCGGCACGTTCTATAGCCCTACTTTCGTATCGGAATTATGAAACCTATAATGCTACGCAAAAGGAACAAAATGAGGAAGTTACGGAAAATTTTAAGGTGCAAAGTTACCAACATTATCAAGGAAAAAAATTGATCGAACGGTTTAATGTGCATTGCTATTTGACGCTTTCCGATGCGATGAATACGCACAATGTAGGGCGGGGGAGAGGTTCTTTGGAAAAAGCACTTGCAAAAATAAAAGCAAAAACCTTAGTTATAGGGATTGTTTCGGATTTTTTGTTTCCTATTGAGGAACAGGAGTTTTTGGCACGAAATATCAAAGGAGCAAGTTTGAGCAGGATCGATTCGAGCTATGGTCATGACGGTTTTCTGGTCGAAACCGAAAAAATAAGCCGAATTATTGCTAATTTTTTGGGTGAAAACGAAAAAAAAAGCCTGAAATTGGAGATTAAACAGTTTTGGAAAAATAAAGTGGCTTTGTGAGAAACTGATTACTATTCCCACTCAATAATTGCCCCAAAAACTCCTTTAACTACTTCAGCCATTTTCTGAAAATTAAGCGTTTCGATAGTGTCTGAAAGTGAATGGTAATTGGGATTTCGGAAAAAAGAAGTGTCCGTAATCATGACGGCATCATATCCTTTTTGCCAATAATTTCGCTGGTCGGACATACTTTCCAAGCCCAACTCAAAAGGCAACACGATAGACTGCACATCTATAGAACTGTGTTTTTTCATTAATTTTTGAAATTCAGGGGCAAGATTGGGCTGTAAGTGCATTCCCAGAACCATAATAAAATTGGCTTGATTCGGATATTGGGCTTTCAAAGACGGTTCAGGAAAATCTTGAGAATTGGGCTTATCACTAAAATAACCAATCATTTCATAACAAACCATTAATTCGACCGAAATTTTTTGATCCTTGAGAAACTGGGCATGGACGGCACTACCCATTTTCGGGGTCGCAAAAAAAGGCGGTTCTTCGAGAGTGTAAGCCACCAAATCAATTTGATAAGGTAATTGTTTTATTTTTTCCGTACCTAACTGATCGAGCAATCGGGCTGTTTGTAGCAAACCTGCTATTCCGCTGGCATTATCGTCCGCCCCTTGCTGATCTCGGCATACATCATAATGCGACCCGATCACGATCCTTTTCCCTTTTCGTGGGTTAAAAGAGGCAATTACATTTCGATAAACTTTCCCTTTTATTTCAAATTTTTGAAATTCGACTTGGCAATTTAATTTGGAAAATTCTTGAAAAATATAATCGGAGGCTTTGTTGAGTGAGGAAAGGTTGTAGGCATTTCGATAAGGCGTAATTTGGGTGAGAAATTGCACATCACGAAATAGCTTTTGTTGGGTACTATCCTGATAATCAATAACTTGAGCAAAAGTTGGCAAAGATAAAAGCCAAAGGAAGGTAACGTAAAAGGTTTTCATATAGGAAAAATATTTGTGGCATAAACTTAGGGAAAAATTAGCTAAAAAAAATAAAATTCTTCTAAAAATGCACTTTTATAGTATTCCAAAAGTTCAGCCCTTTTGGAATACTATTTTTGGTAAAAAAAAAAAATTAC
>JAAFHK010000149.1 GCA_013297565.1 Cytophagales bacterium | reverse complement strand
AATAGTTACTGGTCCCGAATTAATAAGGCTTACTTGCATATCTGCCCCAAACTCACCCGTTTCGATAGGTTTTCCCAATTTTTCGGAAAGTTTTTTGATCATTTTTCGATACAGAGGAATAGCCGTTTCGGGTCGGGCGGCTTCCGTAAAAGACGGACGATTGCCTTTTTTGGTACTTGCGTGTAGGGTAAATTGGCTAATCAAAAGAATATTCCCTCCAACATTTGCCAAATCTAAGTTCATTTTTCCCTCTGCATCATTCAGTACCCGTAAGCCTATAATTTTGCTCGCCAACCATTCAATATCTTCGTCTGTATCTGTGTGTTCGATTCCTAAAAGAACCATAAAACCGATCCCAATTTTGCCTTTGGTTTCGTCCTCTATTCTTACTTCAGCTTCCGAAACCCTTTGGATTACTGCTTTCATATTTTAAAAATGTTTCACGTGAAACGTTTTATAATTTATTTATCAACTGTTCGGTCACCAAAGGAAAGTGCAAATGCTCTAAGACTTGTACTTTTTTAGCAATCGTTTCAGGCGTATCTACAGGACTTACCTCGCATTTTGCCTGAAAAATAACCTCGCCTTCGTCATAGTGTTCGTCCGTATAATGAATTGTGATGCCTGTTTCGGCTTCGTTTGCGGCTCGTACGGCTTCATGGACTTTCATACCATACATTCCTTTCCCGCCAAATTTGGGCAAAAGTGCAGGGTGAATATTGACAATTCGTTTCGGAAAAGCCTCGATAATTGGCGTAGGCATAAGCCATAAAAAACCTGCTAATACGTTCAAACCAATTTGTTTTTCTTTTAAAAAATCTAAAACTTTGTTATTTTCGTATAAATCTGCCCTATCAAAAATTAAATTCTCTATTGAGTAGGGTTTAATTTTTTCCAAGACAAGGGCGTTAGATTTATTACAAAGTAAATAAAAACAAATATCTGTTCGGTTGTTGAAATGTTCAATAATTTTCAGAGCATTGCTTCCCTTACCCGATGCCCAAATAGCTATGTTTTTCATAGTGTTTTATAAATTGTTTCACGTGAAACATTAACAAAGATAATTTTTTTTAGTAGAAAACAAGGCTAAAAATCAACTTTTTACGATATTATTGTTAATTGATTATTGGATATTAATGATTAGTTTTGTAAAGAATAAAATCAATCATTAATCTTGGTTTTTCACGAAACAATTTATCATAACAATCCTCATTCTTTTTCCATTGTTTTCGTTTGGGCAAAAAATAATTGAGAAAAATAAAGATACTACGAAAACCATCATGTTTGTATGCGAACATGGTGCCGCAAGAAGGGTCATTGCAAGTGCTTATTTTAATCGTTTAGCAAAAGAACAGGATTTGAATTATAAAGCAATTTTCAGAGGCACTGAACCTGATAGCATACTCACTACAACAACCATGAAAGGCTTAATAAACGACAGATTCGAAATCGAAAAATGGAAACCTGAAAAAATATCTGAAAAAGATATAGCAGAATCGTATCAAATTATTACTTTTGATTGCAATTTACCTAATGTTTCGGCTAATGAACAATGGAATAATATTCCACCAATTATACTAAAAACCCTCACGAAATCAACTTAAGTCGGACGTAATCCGACCTTAAAAAGGTTGCGAAATTTCAAGGTCGGACTACGTCCGACTGAAGTTTTTTTTGCAGAATGTGTAATTTGTAACAGTTTTCAGTATAGTAAGGATTACGTTGTTGCTCGAAAACAAATCTTGAAAAAGGTTAGGAAATTGATAAAAAAATTAAAAAAAAGACTAACTTCCGTTTAAATACCTAAAATGTTCTGTTTATGAAAAACTATATTTTATTTTTCATCTTGTTTTTGTGCCTTACACCGCTACTTGCACAAGACTTAAAAGTGAGTTTGGAGGTAAGTAATATTCCTCTTAAAGATGGTTCTCTTTTTATAGCTTGGTACAGCAATGTAGAAGATTTCGAAAAGGGAAAAATGACGTATTCCCAAAAAATTTCGATCAAAACACAATCACAGAGTCGGATCACCTTAGATAATATCAAAGCGGGTGAGTATGCTATTAAAATGTTTTTTGATGAGAATGGAAATGGTAAAATAGATACTAATTTTTTGGGAATACCCAAAGAGGCGTATGGATTTTCAAACAACGTCTATCCTGCCACAAGGGCGGCTACATATACGGAAAGTAAGATTACGATTTCGGAAACCAATCAAACCATTAAAATAAAAATGAAACAGTAGGCTTGAAACACATAGGCTATTGGTATGCTATTTTTCTTCTTCCAAAGTGGCTTTTACCAAACTTGCTTTGTGCCTGCCTACCAATTCTGCCAATTCGCTTTCCGATATTTTTTTAATTTTCAAGACTGATTTGTATTTCTCTAATAATATTTTTACGGTTTTTTCACCAATTCCGTCTATTTCTTCCAAACGGCTGATCAAACTATTGTTGCTTCGTTTTTGACGATGAAAGGTAATCGCAAAACGGTGAGCTTCGTCGCGCATTCGCTGGATCAGCCGCAAACTTTCCGATTTTTTGGACAAGTACAGCGGCACTTCGTCTTCGGGATAATAAATTTCTTCCAAACGTTTGGCAATGCCAATGATCGGGATCGCACCGTAGAGTTCGAGTTCTTTCAAAGCCTCGACTGCGGAACTAAGTTGTCCTTTGCCCCCATCTACTATGATCAGATTGGGCAAAGGTTGGCGTTCTTCTTTGAGGCGTTTGTAGCGGCGTGTTACGATTTCATGCATCGAAGCAAAATCGTTTGCCCCAGTAACCGTTTTTATATTGTAATGCCTGTAATCTTTTTTAGCGGGTTTGCCGTCCCTGAAGCAGACCATCGAGGCTACAGGATTTGTGCCTTGTATGTTCGAATTGTCAAAACATTCAATGTGTTTGGGCAGGTGCAAAAGCCGCAAATCCTGTTGCAAGGTTTCTAAAACCCTTTTTTGGGTGCTGTTTTCGGTTTGTTCGTTTTTTCGGTTTAGGTGTTCTTTTTTCAAATACAAGACATTTTTATACGAAAGTTCGATCAGTTGCTTCAAATCCCCTATTTTGGGAACTGTGATCGTAAAATGTTCTAATAATTCCTCATCGGGTTCGACATTGGTAATAATTTTGGCTTCGGCATTTTCCAAAAATTCAACAATCAAATGCTTGAGAATCGTGCTGTCCGTTTCGTCCAATTTTTTCTTCAAAACTGCCGTTTGGGTTCGAACAATACAGCCGTTCTGAATGTGAAAGAAATTGTAATAAGCCGTTTTTTCGTCTGCCGAAATTGTAAAAACGTCCAAATCTGTAACATTTGGATTGGCAACCATAGATTTTGTTTGAAATTTATCCAAAGCCTCATATTTTTCTTTTAAAACTTGCGCCTCCTCGAAAGCCCAAGCGTCAGCAGCTTCTTGCATTTTTTGCTTGAAATAATTTTTCGCAATGCTCATTTTTCCTTTCAAAATCAGCCTAATTTGTTCAATTTCACGATTATATTCCTCCTCTTTTTGTAAGGCTTCGCAAGGCGCTTTGCATTTCTTGATGTGGTATTCGAGGCAAGCCTTGTATTTTTGTTTGCGGATATTTTCTTCGGAAAGGTCGTAGGCGCAGGTACGGATCGGGAAAAGTTCTCGAAAAAGCTCGAGCATCGTATTCATGGCTTTTACGCTGGCGTAGGGACCGTAATACGTTCCCAAAGTCCTGTCCAAACTCCGCACCGCCAAGACACGCGGGAAACGTTCGTGGGTAATGCAGATATAGGGATAGGTTTTGTCGTCTTTGAGCAGAATGTTGTATTTGGGTTGGTTTTCTTTGATAAGGTTGTTTTCGAGCAGGAAAGCGTCCATTTCGGTATTAACAACGGTTAGCTCGATTCGGCGGATTTCGGACACCAAACGCAGGGTTTTGCGACTCAACTGATTGGATTTTTGGAAATAGCTACTTACCCGACTTTTCAGGTTTTTCGCTTTCCCTACATAAATGATTTCGCCTTCGGCACTAAAATATTTGTAAATACCTGCGTCTTGTGGCAAATTCCGCAAAACTTCGCTAATATTTTCGGTCGTGATTTCCATTTTTAATGTTTATTTCTCTTACTCATTCCAAATTTCCCTAATTTTTTCCCGATTGGCTTTCAAAATCCGCAAAATATCATAGAGCTGATCGCTGTGCGTGGCATCATAAGCCAAACTAATTGCATATTCCCGATCTTTCAAGATCACAAAAAACCAATTTCGTCCAATCACATACGTGCCGTAAATAGGTTTTTCAGCCATTTCAGGCACATTTCGGTTCTTTTCGTAAGCCAAAAGCATTGCCGCCAAACATTGTCCTGCGGGATCGGGGCTGTTATTATCCAATTCTTTCTTGTATTCATGCAGGAAAAAAAAGGGTGAATCGACCTCTTGTTTGCCACGCGCCACCATAAAGTCGGGATTTCCATTCATTTCCTCACCATCAACCGTACCGCTTAGTTCGCGCTCGGCAAAGGCTGAAAGACTTTCGGTATCAAAATTGACCAAGGAAATCATATTGCCAATAAATTTCAATTTGACTTCCTCTTCATTCCAATAATCAATAAATTTGATCAAATTTTCTTGCCATCGCAAAAGGATAACTCGTTCATAATCATCTATTTCAGGTGTTTTTTGCAACCAATCGTTTAATAATTCCGATTGATATACACGCTTCAAGCCAAAGCGCTTGTTTAGTTTTTCTCTTGTCCAATATTTGAAACTGCTCATGGTAAGTTTGTTTTGATTTAGACAAAAATACAAAAAAACGGTGTGAAAACAAACCAAGAAAATTAAAATCTGTGAATATACCTTGAACAAGTTGTGTATAAAATGTGAGTAATTTTGAATAAGTCTTGAAGCCGATTGAATAAGTTTTATAAAAAAAAGAACTTGTGAATAAATCAGGCGTTTTACTCAAGGTTTTTCAGTTCCGATCTCACAGTTTTTTGGGCTTTTCCAGCGCTTTATTCAAGTTTTTTGAAATTCGAATAGGCTTTTCAAAGGTGTGAATAAGTTTGACAAAAAGTTGTTCAAAGTATGAATAAGTTTTAAAAATGGGCTTTTTTAAACTAAAAATAAAGGCTGTGAATACTAAAGGCTTGAAAATCAGTTGAATATACAATATTTAGCGATCTAAGATCAATAAATATATCAGATTTATTCAAGTTCTTCACAGTTTAGTAATAAGAGTATAATAAAATAGATTCTAAAGAAAAGATATATTAATACAGTTATAGACTTGAACAAAAAACGAAAAAAAAACGGACTTTCGCCCGTTTTCAAATCTTAATCTTTTTTGATGTTACCCACGCCGCTTGCCTTGCTAACCAAACGTTTGGGATCGCCTCTGTAGCGAATATTGCCCACCCCGCTTACTTGGGCTTCGAGGCTTTCGCTAACATTCACCTTTATGTTCCCTACTCCACTGACCTGTATTTCGCCTTCTTTGCCTTCCAAATTTTCGGCTCTAATATTTCCTGCTCCGCTTACTTCGAGTTCCTGATAAGTTGCCTTACCGCTAAATGTAAGGTTTGAAGCCCCCGACATACTGACTTGTAATCTTTCAAGATCAAGCTTCAAATCCATTTTGCCTGCACCTGATATCGAAAGGCGTAATTTTTCGCCTTTTAGCGTTCCTTCATTATTGAGGTTCATGATGCCCCTTGTTTCTATTTCGCCAAGTTCGGTGTAGTAAATCGTGGCATAAACTTTCAATTTGTCGTCTTTGCTCATGCCTTTGAGTTTGCCTTCTTCGTCCTCTATCCGCAGTGTGCCATTTTCGGAGGAAATCTCAATTTTTTTTACGTCATAGTCATCTGACCAAATTTCGATTTTGGCGACATCGGCTTTTTTCAACGTTATTTCATAATTCAAACCGCCTTTGTGTCGGATTTTGCTAAAATTGGAAAGTTCTTTTACTTCCCTGTTTTGTGCCAAAAGATTTGTACTGATCAAAAAGGCGAAGAAAATAAATATTAGATTTTTCATGGAAAAAATTGTTTAAGGTAATTATGAGTAAAGATGGTTTTTCAGGGAAAGGGTTGCACGTGATTTGAAAAATAAAATTTGTATCTTTGTTTATCAAATTTAATGCGAAACAAAATGATACTTGCGCGTTTGGATAATGAAGTTTTTTTTAAAAAAGCCTTTACAGATCGAATTGTATTTAAGGCTTTTGTCCGCGATATTGTTGGCATCGAGGTCGATCCTGTGAAGATCGAAACGGAAAAAGGCTTTCAACCTAAATTGGGAAATATTGCTTTTAAGTATGATATTTTTGCCGAAGATACCCAAAAACGAGTGATTATCGAAATCCAAAAGGTCGAATACGATCATAATTTTGATAGATTTTTACATTATCATTTGCAAGCAATTACCGAACAACAGCGAAGTGCAGAGGATTATTCGGTCGAAAAAACGGTTTATACGATTGTGGTCATGACTGCTCCCTATAAAATAAATGCAAAAACCAAAGAATTGTATAAAGATGAGGTTTTGGTTTCGAACCTTAACCCTAAGAATTTGAAAGGACTGGAACGGAAAATATTTAACCACGAATTGATTTATCTCAATCCAAATTACAAAGGAACGGACACTCCGCAGAACTATCGTGATTGGTTAGATTTGATTTATGAAAGCATACATAATGCTGAAAACCCGCAAATTAATATTGATAATGAGGGAGTTAGGCGGGCAACCGAAATTGTAAGTTATGAAAATATTAGCCCCGAAGAATGGGAACAGGCAAAAATAGAAGCGTCTAAGCGAAAAGTCATTAGGCTTGAACGAGAAGAAGAAAGATATGAAGCGAAAATTGAGATTGCCAAAAATCTTTTAAAAAGTAGCCTCTCAAACCAAGAAATTGCAAATTATACAGGTTTCACAGTCGAGCAGATAGAGGAGTTGCGGAACGATCATAGAAAAGAGTAATTTCCTATTCCTGTGCCGCTTTGTATTCCCAAACCCTTTCGATTCGCTTGCCGTTGGCAAACTGAAAAACGGCTTTTTGTGGAAAGCCATGTTCGTAATAGGTATAATTTGCCTCGAATGAAAATTCGGGATAAACGTTTCCGTTTGGATATTTGTAAGTGGCTTTCAGTAAATTATTCGTGCCAATCGTCTGTTTATCAGTATTTTGTATGCCATTTAGCGGAAAAGGATTTGCTTTATCATCAAACTCGAACGCCCCTGTAACTGCCAAAACTATGTCGCCTTGCCCACCCAATTTGTGCGCATAAACTCTGTGCGTTCGTAAATTTCCCTTTGTGTTATATTCATATTCGTTGTAATTATCAATCGCCATTTCACCTGCTCCGTGCGAATGATAATAGGACGATTTGGTGAGTTGGTGTTGGGTATTGTACTCAAAAGTTTCGTAATGGTGCAAAGAAATCTTTGTATAATCGTAAATATCGGGCTTATAATGCTCTATTTTGTCCATTCGACCGTAAAAATCATAGAAATACGCCTTGTAACCCGCAGTGCTTCCGTCAGGATAAAAGTCATTTTGTCGGCTTAGGCGTTTGTTCGAGTATTGCATTTCCGAACGGATAATTTCGGCATCATACGTTACGGTATTTCCTACTTGTTGATCTAAATTATACGTAATATTTTTCACAATTTTTTGATTATCAATTTGTTGGGTAAGCAAAAAAGGTTTTTTAGAAGCTGCAAAAGGGCTAATTTCGGTGTCGGCTTGACAAGAAAAAAGCAAACTTGCAAGGAAAAAAAACAGCCATTCGTTTTTCATGATTTTTGGAAAAAGGGGTTTTGTACCATACGCTTTGGCGTGTGATGTAGTCTTAAAGATGTACCACACGCTTTAGCGTGTGGTACATCTTTAAGACTACAAAAAATCTATTTTGGTTTCAAGAAACAGCCTAATTTTTCCGTATTTTTGTAAAAAATGAAACCCTGATGAAAAAACGCCGCACCATATTATATTATTGACTTTAACACTTTTGCTTATGGCAATGGGTTTTGCTGTTTGGTTTTTTCCAAGCTACAATCTGAAAGCGGAACATGAGAACAATTCAGCCATTTGTTATACTTATGACTTACGCAAAATTAAAATTTCTTGCTTAATTTTGCCTATGAAAATGTAGGGCTTATGCGAGGCACGCATCGGTGGTGTAGCACGAAACATCTACAGGCTTATTTGAATGAATTTCATTATCGATTCAACCGTAGAGGGTTTCCTGAAAGCATATTTGAAAAACTTATTTTAAGAATGCTCAATCATAAGCCATTGATATACAAGGCTTTAATTGGGTATGCCCCCTAAGCGGTAATACCTATAATGTTATTTATATTCAAAATAATTTATCACTCATAAATTGATACTACCAAAAAATTGAATTTTTACGCCGTTTTTTTGGCATTACCCAACGGGATTCCTTCTCACGATACCTGCAATCGTGTCTTTAAATTTTTGGACAAAGACAAGTTCGGGGCTTGTTTGTATCGTTGATCGAAAGAGATTTTAGCGGGACTTCAAGAAATTTCACATCTTTGTATAGTTGGATTGGCAGGACAGAAACAAGAACCTGTTATGTAGAAAGTTATTTAGACTTGTATGATGATTTGGCGAGTTGGAAGCATTTGAAAAGTATCCTGATGGTGGAATCTAAGCGAGAAATTAAGGAAAAAACGATTGTGGAATACGCTTTTATTTGAATATTTTGCTACTTTCAGCACAGGAATTTAACGAGCATATTCGCAAGCATTGGAGCATAGAAAAAAGTTTACATTGGCAATTAGATGTGAGTTTTCAGGAGGATAGGCAAAGAGTCCGAGAAGGCAATGCCGCTGATAATTTTGCCACCCTTCGCAAACTCAATTTAGAGGTCTTGAATCAAGTACAAGATAAAGAAAGTATCAAGAATAGAAGAAAAATGGCGGGTTGGTCTGACCAATACCTCGTCAATATCTTCGCTAAATTTAATGCGTTTAACCTGAACCAAGTTCATGTTAGAAATAGTAAACAACTTTTTTTGAATACGATTTTATACGCCGAAATAGCATAACCTATTTGTGGTACGAATTATTCGTGCCACAAATAGGTCTCAAAAAGAAGAAGAAAGAATAAATTCCATCAACACTTTTCAAGAATTACCGAAATCATAGAAATTTACAAAAAGATGGGATAAAGATATTTTACTCTCTTGTGGAGGAACCCCTGAACGAACAAATTTTTTTTCATAGTTCAGGGGTTCAAGCCTTGCGTGTTTCGAAAACCCGCAAGGTCTGGATATTTTAATATAAAATTGGAAATTCGTCAGGATCAGCTTCGGACATGAGAGCATAAACCGCATCAAAAATATCCTCTGCATTCGGTTTCGAAAAATAATCTCCATCACTACCATAAGCGGGGCGGTGATCTTTGGCAGAAATACAAACAGGGCGCGAATCCAAATATTGATAAGCATTTTGTTCGTCCAACACTTTTTGCATCATGTAAGCTGTTGCTCCTCCCGAAACGTCCTCGTCTGCAAAAATAACCCGATTTGTTTTTTGGATTGATTGCAAAATAATTTGCGGACGGTCAAAA
>JAAFHK010000145.1 GCA_013297565.1 Cytophagales bacterium | reverse complement strand
ATGTGTCGAGTGCTTTCGCCTGCATTGTAGAGGCGATGTTCGGCAAATTCGACCGAGAAACCATGATAGGGCGACTTATGCAGACCTGTGATAAAACCCTCTACGAGTTGCTTCGCCAAAATTTCGAGAGAAGCGTATTGTTTGGCGATGTTGAAATCTATGGGCATAGTTTAGATATATTTTTCAGTAAAATTTAGTGGTGATTTTTTAAAAACTGATTGAGTTTTTTATCAAACGAAATAATTTCAGTTCCATTGATTTCGTGATAAGCAAGTAGCAAAGTATCAATATAATCTAAAGTCCCTTGAGCAAAAATTTGTAAAGACTTTTCAGCAATAGGTAAGGAAAAAGGTTGAATATTGGGCAAATGCAAAAGTTCGATCAAAATATGGCTAACTGCTTGTTTATCAACTTTATAGGTTTTGTTTAAAACATATACTAATTCAGCCAATACGTCTTCACCAATAAAAATATCCTCTTGATTTTCTAAGATTTCTTTGGCAATCGGTGAAAGTTCTTGGTGGTCGTCAAGCAAATACCGCAAAATTACATTCGTATCAGTGTATTTCATATTTTCGTACGGTTTCGTTCCATGCTATTTCAGTTTCTTGGTCTATTTTTTCAGGATCGGCATAGGTTTTTAGGCTACCTGCCAAACTTTTGGAAGTTGTAGGCATAGAATTTGGTTTGGATACCTCCGAAGGCATTGGCAAAGTTTGTGGATATTCTGCCCACATTTTTTTAAATTGCTCGAAAGATACGTTTAGCAATGCTAAAACTTGTTCAACTGATAGTTTTTGGGAATGGTACAACAACAAGACTATTTTTCGCTTGAGGTGTTCCTCTAAAACCTGAATATTAATGCCATTGTTTTGAATTGAAATTTCCATAATTCTTTTGTTTTTTCTAAGTATACGATTTTCGTAGATTAAGAGATAAAAATTTAAAGAAAATGTCCAATAGGTATTTTTCATGCTCTCTACTTCACTTCAAAAATACCTTTTTTATTTCATTCGTTTGATCTTTTTCAAACTATTTCGTATATTTTCAATAGAATCAAATCTCTCAAATTATGAAAACTTTAGATGCGAATTGGCTAACAAGCGGCTTGATTGATTTTGAGTACAAAAAATACACTTTATTAGCCTACTTACAAGCCATCAAACAGGAATTTGATGCTCTGCGTTTGTATCCTTTCCTTTCCGATCTGTTTTTTCATTACCAAAATTTACAACAAATCAAGGAAAATAAACGCCTCATGTACGAACAATTTCCACAACGCATGAGCCACGCAGATTTCAAGAAATTGGAAATTTTGTACCAAAAAATAGTGCAAGACGATGAAACCATGCTACAATTAGAGGAAATTGTACAATATGCTTTGCCCCGTTTTGATAAGGCTTTGAGTAGCGGCAAGGAAATTTATGAAGCTATAGAAAGCCAAGTTGAGATTGCCCCTATTGGGCTTACGCCTATTTATTATGACGAAGGCTATTTGTTCTTGGACGAATTTATGATTACGGATACGAAAATATACCAATACCAAATCTCGGTATTTGAGAGTGCTCACGAACGTTTCAGAGGTTTGAATATCCGTTATCTGGATACTTTCAGAAAAGGAATCGGTCAAACGTACGAAAATGCCAAAATATCCTTGAGCAAACGTTTTCAAAACTTGCCAAATCCTGCGACTTTTGTCATTATTTCGAAGGTGGCTTGCCCACTTGACGAATCACTTTTGCCCATTGCCAAACGGATTTTGATTAGGTATTTGAGTACCTTGAAAGTGGCATAGAAATTAAGATGATGCAAATATAATCTTTCAAAGAAAAAATTAAACAGTTTGTTTTTTCTTAAAACTTACATATTTTTTCCCAAAAAAATAATTTGCTAAAACATAGCGGAGCGGAGCAAAAAAACCTATAAGTTTTTAAAACTCATAGGGTTTGTCATTTATTTTTACGTTCTTTTTTAAGGAACTAATCGAGTCAATACGATTTTGCAGATTCGGCAACTTGCGTCATTGGTGCTACAAGGTTCTTTTTTGCCTTCAGGTGTTTCGAGAGGTCTGCCTTCAATTTTTACAATTTTCAAATTCAAGGATTTATCTTTTGCTAAGGTTTTGAGATAATCAGCACTGCTTTGCGCTCTTGCATTGGCTATTTGGGCGTTTTTGGCAGGTGTTCCGCTTTGATCAGTATAACCCAAAACGGCAATTTCAAAACCTAAATCGCGGTTTGAACGCTGTTTGTAGCTTTTATTCAAAGAGTCCAAGGTAGAAACGAAACTACTCAGGTAGCTTTTGTCTTTTTCGGTGATTTTCGAATCGGCAGATTCGAAAGGTACTTTACATTCTACGTCTTGAGTCATAAATTTACGTAAGGTCGAACGGCTCAAAATGCCCTCCAATTCCCCTGATTGACGTGATTGGGCTACTTGATGAATCTCATCAAGCATAGTAAAAATATTGCTAACAGAATGTAAAAAAGCCAAATTTTCCTCCAAATCTAAAATGGAGCTAACGGGCGACTTGTCTTGTTGGGCGGAAGCGGGCTGTACAACCATGCAAACTACCAAAGCAAACAAAGCGAACAAAAGATTTATTTTTTTCATGATTATATTGGGCAATAGACGTTTGTGAAACAGTGCAAAAATATCATTTTATTTTAGACTGTCCAAATTCTGTCTTGGACAGTCATGTACGGATTTAAGAAAAATTACACTTTTTTTCCTAAAAAATCTTAATTTTCCTTAAAGACTACCTCCACTCTACGATTAAGTTGGCGGGTTTCTTCACGCGTATTGTCAGCCACAGGGCGTGTTCCGCCAAAACCCGCTGTGGTGATTCGACTGCCATCTATCTTTCTATTCATCAAAAATTCTTTGACTTTAGTAGCCCTTAATTCCGAAATTTCTTGCAATTTATCACCATCACCTCGCGAATCCGTATGCCCCAGAAGTTCGACTTTGCAATTTGGGTTTTTAATCATAATTTCTGACAAACGACCCAATTCGTCATAGGATTCGGGCAGAAGATTTGCCGTAGCTTTCACAAAACGAATATTCAAGTTGATCGGCTTATTGGCAATCCGACTAACAGGCGTATTTTTGTCGACCATATCCTTAAGATTGGGAGTAAGGTCTTTGATCTTAAACTGCACAAAATTCATCGATTCATCATATTTCTGATCTTTGCTGTAAAGCATCACCATGTCCTGGTAGCAGTTCAGCTTGATGGTTTCAAATTTTTCCCGATCTGTATCATTTGTATTATTATGCTTGATCAGCTGTTCGCAAATCTCTATACAATATTCCCGATTGCGGATCAAATTTTCCAAAGGTTCGGATTTGAGTTTAAAAGAAGCCAGCAGTTCGTCATATTTGTTCTCATAATCATGCAATTTTGAGAAAAGCAAATCATAGCTTGCATTTTGGACTTTTTCATCAAAGCCTTTTTTGAAACGTTCGAATTGTTCGACTTCGGTTACAGAAGGTTGCATTTCTTGGAAACGTTCATAACAAAGGCGGAATTTTTTGAAAGCCGCATCTATCGATTTATAGTAATCAATGCTACGTTTTTCGGCAGGAACTTGGTTGAGAATTTCGAGTTGATTGCTTAATAAATACAACTGCTCTCTAATTTCCTCTTTGCTTTGAGGCACTTTTTCGTTCGAACTCATACAAAGCAAAGGCTTAAAATCTTTTTCAATAATTGCTTGACTGCGTTCGGGGTCTTCGAGTTCGTCAAAACTGAAATAAATATCCTTACTTATGGTTGTATTTCCTTTATAATCGTCCGTTAGGAACTCAAAAGACAGGCTTAAAGTGTGTTTTTTTCCTTCTTTGAGCAAAGTCCCAAACAGCACACTGCGTGCTTTGACTCCAAATTTCAACTTTTCTTGAACATCTTTCGGCAAGTCCGCAAAAGCAAGCATTTCGAGATTGGTGGTATCAACCTCATAATCTTTTGAAAAAGCCTGTGGTTTGATCAACTTACAATCAGCATTTTGGCTAATCACATTACGAACCAAGCGCGTAAGACGGCGGGCATCGTCGTTCATATCACCGTCATCAGTGAGGAAATCCCAAACGTATATTTCCTTACAATCCACACATTGCGCCTTTGCTGGAACTGTCCCAAAAAACAACAAAAGGCTAAAAAATCCCCAAAAAGTAATTTTTTTCATGTTTGTATAAAATATTTTATAGATTATTTGCAAAATTAAGTGCCAAAATATTACAAAACTTTTTTTTAAAACGGAAAGTTAGGTAATTCATGCTAATTTTCCAAAATTCTATCTTATATTTAACCATGACACTTGAAATTTCGCCTTCTACCGCCGCCCCAAATTCACCAAGTGCCGAATCTTATTGGTTTATTTTTGATGAAAATAAGGTTTTGGTGCATATTTCCGAAAATCAGGTACTTGCTTTTCCACTTCAAACGGATTTGCAAAAATTTGATTATCAGATTGTTAATCCTCTTTATTTAGGAAAAGTAGCCGAGTTTGAGGCTTACGGGGCGGAAATAAAAAAAGAAGATTTGCCCATACCCGAAAATTGGGAATGGCGAGATTTGCGTTCTTTGATGCCTATGATAGAATCGGATTGGTTTTGGATAGCAGGAAAAGCCTTTCAGTTTGTAAATTGGTTCAAAACACACCAATATTGCGGGCAGTGCGGAAGTCCAACTATGCTAAAAAAGGAAGAAAAGGCAACTTATTGTCAAAAATGCAATTTGTCTTTCTATCCAAGGGTTTCGCCTGCGGTGATCGTAGCGATTCGTAAAAATGATCAAATCCTCTTAGCCCATGCTTTAAGGTTTCCTCAAAAATTTTATAGCACTTTAGCGGGTTTTGTCGAGGCAGGCGAAAGCCTTGAGGAATGTTTGCGGCGCGAAGTTCGAGAGGAAGTAGGCATCGAAATCAAAAATATCCAGTATTTTGGTAGCCAGCCTTGGGCATTTCCGCATTCCTTAATGATCGGCTTTAAGGCAGAATACGAAAGTGGTGAAATCAAAGTCGATCAAACTGAAATAGACCATGCGGATTGGTTCAAAGCTGATAATTTGCCTGTTCGCCCAAACCGTTTTAGCATTGCCAGCCAATTAATTGACGATTTTGTGAAAAATACCCCTGTTTTTGAAAATGAACTATCCATTGGGTAAAATAAATTGCCGAAATACTTTTAACAAAAAAAGCCTTTTTACTTTATCGTAAAACAGCTTTTTTTATTTGTTTTAAGCTAATTTTTTGACTGAATTGTTAATCAAAAAAATAGATATAATAGGCAAACAATAACCTGCAATAGCCCAAATACTTATCGGCAAACCGTTTGCGGAGGCTTTACGCCAGCAATAAACCATTGAATAAATGTTTGTGCAACAAAACACGATAAAAGCTAATAATCTGAACTCAAATGTTTCGTAAAGTGGCATAGTAAAAAATATTAAAATGGGAGATCAAAAATTTCGGCAATTAAACAACCTATAGCACAAGCAATAATATTTAAAACAGGTGCCCACCAATATTCACCTACACAGGCTTTAAATCCTGAATATGTACAACCGCCCTCTACTCGAGCCAAAGGAGTATTTTCTAAAGGCAGTTCCATTTCGGCACGATTAGGCACAATGATAAAGATTTTGCCATTTTCCGTAAGGCTTAAGGTAATTTCTTTAGCTTTTTTTGACTTTAATTGATAAGCAATTTCTTTGCCTAAAGCCCTGTATTTTTCCTCTATTTTAGGAAACATTACAAAAATTTCAGGCTTAGAAATGGATTTAAGCCCACTTTCGTTAAAAACTATATTCAATCTCCCTTCAAACAAACGCATATTTCCCTCAGTCATTAAAAAAGTAGATGCATCAATATTTTCGTCAATTATGTCAGGTTTTGAACATTTGATGCTCCCATCTGCTCGAAAACTGATCGTAACTTCCTCATTGGCTTTTTGGCTAATTTTGCTACTAATTGTCGTAATTGCTTTAGCAAATTGAGGATAACTATCATAGAAATTTTTGTTTGAAACGATAAAAGTGCCGTCTTTTTTTACAGTAAATGAAAATTCATTTTTCAATGGAGCAATTACTTCAGACACAGTAGGAACTACTTGAGTTTCAAAACCACTTTGGCAGGCTGTAAAAAATGTTAAAGAAAAACGCAACAAAAATACAAATGCTGTTGCAAAAGTTACTTTTTTTTTCATAATTAGCAAACGTTTTTTATTTAAATTGATTATTTGTTAAAATAAAAAGGATTTTCCTTTTTATTACGGTGCAAAATTAGCTATAATGACTATTCATACGTTCTCTAAAAAAGAGTTTCCTACTCTTTTTGGTATGTTATTTAACACTATTTTAATATTTTTTCATACAAACATGGAAACAGGTGCTAAAATTAGAAAATTGAGAGAGTTAAGAAACTTTACTCAAGAATATATGGCAGAGCAATTAGGGCTTTCGCCCAATGGTTATGGCAAAATAGAAAGGGAAGAAGTCAAACTTACTTTCGAGAATTTGGAAAAAATATTAAAAACATTAGGCGTGAGTTTGCCTGATTTTTTAGATTTTGATGAAAAAAAAGTATTTTTTAACATAATTAATACACCTAAAGCAAAAGATATTGGTTCAGCAAATGGTATCAATATTAACTCATCAGTCAATACTATTGAAAAAGAGCTGTACGAAACTCAAATAAACTTACTCAAAGAAGAAGTGGTTTATTTGAAGAATTTGATAGATTCTCTTTTAATACAAATAAAGAAAGAGTAAAAAGCCCAAAAAACTCGATTTGTTTTTGATTTTTGAATAACCTAACTTTGTATGAGCATTTTGAAAAAAAATACAAAAAAATAGATGTCAAAAAATTTGGTTATAGTCGAATCACCCGCCAAAGCCAAAACGATTGAGAAATATTTGGGCGAAGGTTTTACGGTTCGTTCGAGTTACGGTCACGTGCGAGATTTGCCCAAAAAAGGGCTTGCCATAGATGTAAAGGACAATTTTAAACCTACTTATGAAGTTGCCCCCGATAAATTGGCGCTCATAGGCGAACTATCCAAATTGGCTCGACAAGCCGATATTATTTGGTTAGCCACTGACGATGACCGCGAAGGAGAGGCAATTTCTTGGCACTTGAAAGAGGCACTTGGTTTGCGGGAATCGAATATAAAACGCATTGTTTTTCGTGAAATTACGAAAACAGCCATCTTAAAAGCTGTAGAAAATCCTCGAAAAATCGATTTGGATTTGGTCAATGCCCAACAAGCAAGACGAATTTTGGATCGTTTGGTAGGTTTCGAACTTTCGCCTATTTTATGGAAAAAAGTACAAGCAGGGCTTTCGGCGGGGCGCGTGCAGTCCGTAGCGGTTCGCTTGGTAGTGGATAGGGAAAGGGAAATCGAGAATTTTAAAACAACTTCGGCTTTCGTGGTCAAAGCCCTTTTCGATCTCGAAAATAATCGAGTTTTGGAAGCAGAATTGCCTCGAAAAATAGCTATTCAAGGTGATGCTATGCAATTCTTGGAAAAATGCAAAGAAGCGATTTTTAGTATCAAAAATTTGGAGAAAAAACCCGCCAAACGTTCGCCTTCGCCCCCTTTTACGACCTCGACCTTGCAACAGCAGGCAAGCGTAAAATTGCATTTTTCCGTTTCTCAAACCATGACTTTGGCACAAAAACTATACGAAGCAGGACATATTTCGTATATGCGTACTGACTCGGTTAATCTTTCTCAAGAGGCAATTAGCGGAGCCGTTAATCAAATTACGAATGAATTTGGGAAAGAATACGTACAAACTCGGCAGTACAAAACCAAATCCGAATCTGCACAAGAGGCGCACGAAGCAATCCGTCCTACCAATTTTGCGGTGCGTGAAGCGGGCGGTGATTCGGGCGAACGCCGTCTGTACGAATTGATTTGGAAACGCGCCATTGCTTCGCAAATGGCTGATGCTCAACTCGAAAAAACGGTTGCCACTGTAGATATATCGACGACGAAAGAGGATTTGATCGCTACGGGTGAAGTCATCAAATTTGACGGATTTTTGAGGGTTTATACCGAAACATCGATAGATGAAGATGATGAGGACGTAAAAGGAATGTTGCCACCTTTGCAAATTGGGCAAATCCTGAACCTCAATAATATGAGTGCTACCGAACGTTTTACACGCCCAAATGCGCGTTTTACGGAGGCAACTTTGGTCAAACAATTAGAAGAAATGGGAATCGGGCGACCTTCGACTTATGCACCAACCATTTCGACAATCCAAAAACGAGGTTATATCCTAAAAGACGCAAAAGACGGAAAACAACGCCAATATCAGCGTTTGGTTTTGCGAAATAAGCAAATCAAGGTCGAAACTTTGACCGAAATATACGGGGCAGAAAAAGCCAAACTTTTTCCTACCAATTTGGCAATGGTTACGAACGATTTTCTGGTCGAACATTTTGGAAAAATCGTAGATTATTCTTTTACGGCAAAGGTCGAAAAGGAATTTGACGAGATTGCGCATGGGAAAATGAAATGGGAAAAAATGTTGCAACTGTTTTATGGTGATTTTCACAAAACCGTAGAAGATACTGTTCAGCATGGCGAAAGGGCAAATAGTGCAAGGGTTTTGGGCATCGACCCCAAAACAAGCAAGGAGGTAACGGTTCGTTTGGGGCGTTATGGGGCTTTGGCGCAGATTGGCGTGGCAAACGAAGAAACAGGCGAAACGCCACAATATGCCAATTTACTGAAAGGGCAATTTCTGGAAACGATTACCCTTGAGGAAGCACTTGATCTGTTCAAACTGCCGCGTGAAGTAGGTTTTTACAAAGAAAAACCAATTCTTGCGTCCATTGGGCGTTATGGGGCATATTTGAAATACAACGAAGAATTTATTTCGTTGGGTAAAGAACACGATCCGCTTTTGATAGATTCGGAAACTGCGATCAAACTTTTATCGGCTCGTGATGCGTTGGGAGAGTTTGAAGGCAAAAGCATGAGCGCAGGAACAGGGCGTTTTGGGGCATACATAAAGCATGATGGCAAGTTTTATTCTTTGCCTAAAGGCATAACTATCAATGACTTAACTAATTCGAAAGCCATTGAAATTATTCTGGCGAAACGCAAAACTGAAGCCGAAAAACTGATCAAGGAGTTCAGCGAACGCCCCGAAATCAAGATTTTAAAAGGGCGCTGGGGTGCGTACATTGCGGTCGGAAAAGATGCGTTCAAACTGCCAAAAGAATGGAAGGATAATCCCGAAGACCTGACTTTGGCGGATTGCCTTAAAATTACGGGGATTGGTGATAAAAAGACTGAACCGAAAACCGAAAGCAAACCTACAGAAAAGAAAGCACCCGCCAAAAAAGCGAGTACAGCCAAAACCGCAGAAAAGAAAACTCCTGCGAAGAAAACTACAGATAAAAAGAAAAAATAAACCTGCAAAACCCTATATAATTTCACATTTTATAGGGTTTTCTCGAAATAACTAAATAGATAAAGATTTTATGCAAAGCGAAGACGAAAACGACTACATAGTGATTCCAAACCCGATTTATGATGTGGTTTTCAGGTATTTGATGGAAGATAATGAAACGGCAAAAATCATTATTTCTACCCTAATCAATGCCAA
>JAAFHK010000144.1 GCA_013297565.1 Cytophagales bacterium | reverse complement strand
ATGGAAAAATCAAAAAGAGTATTATTTAGACACATTAGGCAATTTTTATCCTGTTGCTTATCATTTGGAAAATCTAAATGATGAAATAAAGGCTTTGGATTTGTCAAAGCAAACTTTGACTACTTTTCCAAAAGAAATATTAGGACAATTTCAACTGGAAGTTTTGATTCTAAATGGAAGTAAAATTAAGATTTTACCTTCAGAAGTTAGCCAATTACAAAACCTAAAAGTTTTACAGCTACAAAACTGCCAATTATATTCTTTACCAAAAGAAATAAACTTACTCAAAGATTTAGAATGGCTGAATTTGAGGGGTAATAAATTGATTGATTTACCTGCTTTTATTGGCGAACTCCAAAACCTTAAAAGATCAGAATTGATAGGAAATTGGTTTATCACCTTACCCAAATCTTTGGAAGATTTTTTGAGTTATAAAACTGATTTGGGTCAAGATTATTGGGATCGTTCGTTTAATCCTGAAATACAAACAAACTTAAGTTTAGCACACCAAAATTTAGAAAATCTTTCTCATGATCTTCTTAGATTTGAAAACTTAGAAACCTTAAACCTTTCTGCGAATAGTTTAACCACTTTTCCTATCGAAATTACCCAACTTAAAAAATTAACTCATTTGGATTTGAATTACAACCAATTAACAAACATACCATCTGAAATTACTGAATTGAAAAATTTAGAAGTTTTGGACTTAAGCAATAACAATCTGACAAATTTGCCGCTTGAAATTGGAAAATTGGAAAACTTGCAAAAATTATTTTTGGCGGCTAATAAACTGACTATTTTACCAGCTCAAATAGCCGAACTCCCAAAGTTAGTTTATTTAGATTTAAGTTATACTCAAAACTCTTATAAATTACACATTTTAAAAATTGTAAAATATTGATTTTCAACCTTGTAAGGTCTTTAAGACCTTACAAGGTTATACAGTTTTTAGTATATAACAATTTGGATTGGGAAAATACTACCTATATTTTATCAAAATTTTCACGAAAATTAAAATTCCAAACTTCTCTTGAACCCGATCAAGATAGTGTTTTATGTGTAAATATTAGCAATAAACAAGCCGCTACAATAATGATGAAGGTAGCCGAAAACCAAATAGAAGGGCTTGAAAATATACAAAATCTGGATTTTACTGAACAAAATTTAGCAAGTTTTCCCACCCAAATCATAAAATTGAAAAATTTAACCCATTTGAATTTAGAAAATAGGAATTTGTTTAGAGTTCCTACCGAAATTGGCGAATTTTCAAAACTAAAAATACTCAATTTGAAACAAAATGAACTGAATCGCTTACCATCTCAAATAGGAAATCTAAAAAGTTTAACCCATTTGAACTTGGGAAAAAACAAACTTATCGAACTTCCCATACAAATTGGCGAATTAGAAAATCTCACTTATTTGAATTTGGAGCATAATGATTTGTTCGAATTTCCTTTACAGATTTGCAAGCTAAAAAATTTAACCACTTTGGGACTAAATGGTAACATAATCACTAATTTGCCTGATAAAATAGCCGAGTTAAAAAATTTGAAAATCTTAGATTTTCGAGAGAGTTTGATCGATCAAAACCAAATACAAACTATTCAGAAACTTCTGCCCAATTGCGAAATTAAATATTCAAGAACTGACGACTCAAATATTAATTATACCAATCTTGCCTATAAATATCACAAAGCGGGACAATATCTGTACGCATTTAAAGCCCAAGAAAAAGCATTGGCGAAAACCAATCAGCATAGTTCTGATTGGTTTGGCTTAAGTTTTTATGCCCTTTTTGTGGGCAAACCCGATTTGGCTGTTAAAGCGGCACTTAAAACTTTGGAACTAAGTCCAAGATCACAAAGCGTGGAAAGTAATTTGGCATTAGGTTATTTGCTCACCGATCAGTATCCTGAAGCCGAAAAAATATATTTGAAATGGAAAAATAAATATTTTCCAGACAACGATGATCTTTGCGATAAAATATTTTTAGACGACATTAATGCTCTTGAAAAAGCAGGTGTTCATCATTTAGACTTTGATAAAGTAAGAAAAATACTTGCCGAATAATTTGCTCAAAAAAAATTATTGGACAATATTTGAAATCAATAAAAATGCAACCTTATTTTAGGAAATTGCGTTGAAAGTATTAATTTTACAGAAAATATTTGTATTTGGTTTTTTAGCGGAAAAAGCGGTTAGTTAAAAGCGGTTTTGAGAATGAAGATGTATCGTATCCCAAACTCCTTTCCTTGATTGAGCCCTCGCTTCCGAATCCTCTTAATCGTTTTATAAACATTTTTCAAGATTCATTTTTTATTTTTCTACAATGTTACCAAACATTATCACTAAAAAAATAACCATGCCCGATGGTAAAGAAATTACCATCGAGTCGGGTAAATTGGCTCGCCAAGCCGATGGTTCAGCGGTCGTTCGCATGGGCAACACCATGATTTTGGCAACCGCCGTAGCCAACCAAGATGCCAAAGAAGGCATGGATTTTTTCCCTCTTTTTGTTGATTATCAAGAAAAATTTGCTTCGTCTGGACGTATTCCTGGCGGTTTTTTCAAGCGCGAAGGCAAACTTTCAGACTACGAAGTATTGATCAGCCGTTTGGTTGATAGGGCTATTCGTCCCTTGTTTCCAGACGATTTTTTGGCGGAAACACAAATTACGCTTTATCTTATTTCGGCTGATTCGGAAATCCTGCCCGATTGTTTGGTTGCCTTAGCGGCTTCAGCGGCGCTTTCTCTCTCCGATATTCCTTTCCAAATGCCAATTTCGGAAGTGCGCGTGGTAAAACACGAAGGACAATATTTGATCAATCCGCCATCGAGCCTTATCAAAAAAGGCACTTTAGACTTGATCGTAGCGGCTTCATTCGACAATATTCTGATGGTCGAGGGCGAATGCAAAGAAGTTCAAGAAAGCGAAATGCTCGAAGCCCTCAAAATAGCCCACGAAGCCATCAAAGTACAGTGCCAAGCCCAGATCGAAATGGCTCAAGAAGCTGGCAAAACTCAAAAACGTGAATATTCTCACGTAAAACATGACGAGGCACTCCGTCAAGAACTTTTTGACAAATATTATCCTGTGTATTACGAAATTTGCAACCGCAAAATTGCCAATAAATCCGAACGCAGTCGATTGGTCAAAGAAGTAAAGCAAGCCTATTTGGAAAGTCTGCCCGAAGATACTACGGTAAGTAAAGGTTTGGCGAAGCAGTATTTGGAAGAGGCACACAAAAAAGCCGCAAGGGACATGGTTCTGAACGAACGCTATCGCCTTGATGGTCGTCAATTAGACGAAATTCGCCCGATTTGGTGCGAAGTCGATTATTTGCCTTCTACGCACGGCTCGGCAATTTTCACCAGAGGTGAAACCCAATCTTTGACTACCGTAACTTTGGGCAACAAACTCGACGAACAACTCATTGACGGAGCAACCCATTCGGGAACTGAAAAATTTATTTTGCATTATAATTTCCCTGCCTTTTCGACAGGTGAAGTAAAACCAAGCCGAGGACCTGGACGTAGGGAAATTGGGCATGGAAATTTGGCTTGGCGTTCTTTGAAAAATATGTTGCCAACCGACATGGCTTATACGATCCGCGTAGTTTCCGATATTTTGGAATCGAATGGTTCGTCCTCAATGGCTACGGTTTGCGCAGGCACTTTGGCACTGATGGACGCAGGTGTCCCTATCAAAGCACCTGTTTCGGGCATTGCTATGGGCTTGATTTCGGATAGCAAAACAGGCAAATGGGCGGTTCTTTCGGATATTTTGGGAGATGAAGACCATTTAGGAGATATGGATTTCAAAGTTACAGGCACAGCCAAGGGCATTACTGCCTGCCAAATGGACATCAAAGTCGATGGGCTTTCTTACGATGTCTTGGCAGCGGCACTTGAGCAAGCACGCAGAGGAAGATTGCACATTTTGGAAAAAATAACCGCTACCCTTTCCGAACCAAAAGCTGACTACAAACCACACGCACCACGTTTCGAACTGATCCGTATTCCAAAAGAATTGATCGGGGCGGTGATTGGACCTGGTGGCAAAATTGTTCAAGAAATTCAGCGCGAATCGGGTGCTACAGTCATCATTGAGGAAAAAGCAGGCTGGGGTGAAGTTACTATTTTTGCCGCTAACCAACAAGCCATGGACGAAGCCTACCGCAGAGTGAAGGACATAGTAGCCGAACCTGAAGTAGGCGGAACTTACAACGGAACAGTCAAAACGATCACCACTTTTGGAGCTTTTGTAGAATTTATGAAAGGCAAAGAAGGCTTATTGCATATTTCCGAAATCTCTTGGAAACGCCTCGAAAGCATGGACGGCGTTCTCGAATTGGGCGAAGAATTACAAGTAAAACTCATCGAAGTTGATAAAAAAACAGGAAAATACAGACTTTCACGAAAAGTCCTTTTGCCAAAACCTGAAGGTATGCCTGAAGAAAGCAAAAGACCTCCTTCGCAATACCAAAAAAGGTAGTTTGTAAAAAAATAGTTTTATTCTAAAAAAAAGCAAGCCTAATTCGTGGGCTTGCTTTTCTTTACTCAAAAGGCAATTAACTTTGAGCATGGGATAATTATACTAAAAACACTTATGAATTACACATTTCTATTTTCGTAAAATATTGATTTTCAACTTTGTAAGGTCTTTAAGACCTTACAAAGTTATACAGTTTTTAGTATAGCAAAAAAATTAAGTTTCATTTTCCCGCAACCTAATTTTTTCTTTTGCGTCACAGAAAATAGTGCTTTGGAAAAACGGATTTTTTTTAAGACCTTTGTATCCGAAAAACGTTCTTTTATGGGGTCGACTGGTTTTGACAGGAAGTGTTACGAGATGTAAGCGTGTCGGCTGTTGTAAGCATTAGCCGTAAAACAAAACTTTCAACAATTACGTAAACGGCGAACCACAATACGCCATGGCTGCCTAACTCGGAGAGTTAAATAGCCTTTGTCCCGCCAAATTTCTGCCTTGTAGGTTTGGCATTCGGGGCATCGTTCCACAAGACTCGTCTGTAAAGTGTCGTGATTTATAGACTAAACTAAGCGGCTTAAGGAATGGACTGGTTGGCTACGAACCCGCCCCGTTCTCGAAAATTCAATCAGTAGCTAACACATGAAGAAAGCATTGTTCGAACCTTTTTTGGACGAGGGTTCAATTCCCTCCGACTCCACTCTTTTTTAAACAAAAACCGTCTTGGTAGAAATTTTCTACAAAGACGGTTTTTGTTTTTATCTATAATTATGCCAAAATCACACTCAAAATTTCTATTCAGGGCTTGAAAACAGGCTACGAAATAGCTGTTCGCAACGCTATAGGCGTGAAATATGGGTAGAAAATATTTCTTCCTCCTTTCAAAAGCACCATAGGGCGAAATATCGGATTATATTTCACGCCTACGGCATTATTGAGGGGGAAAATTTGCCTTTTTCTACCAAGATTTCGCACCTACGGTGCTATTTATTTTTTCTTAATTTATTGAAAATCAAGGTTTTATTTTCTTCATCTTTTTGTTTTGGACTACCTGACTCAAGTTCCAAGTTATTTTTTTCCCTATGCACCGCCTTCCAAGTTTAGCTAATTTTTTGGAAAAAGAAATAACCTCGAACTCGATTTGATTTTTATTTTTAGAAAACATAACTTTGTCCTGAAAAATTCTTGAAAACTTCTTTTAGCCGTTGCGAAATTCTAAGTAGGATAGGCAACGGTTTTTTTAAGTATTAGAAGGATTCTTTGAGTTATTTAGCGTTATTTGTTTTTTTAGGCACGTTTTGAAAACAATATAACCTTATAAACGATTGATTTTTTTATTTATAATTTACAATTTAATCAATTTAAAATCATGGAAGAAATTAATAAATCCCTAAATGAAGCCAAAGACTTGATGGACAAAGCCCTCAAACATACATCTCACGAACTTGGTAAAGTGCGGGCGGGGAAGGTTTTGCCTTCGTTGGTTGATGAACTTATGGTGATGTATTACGGTTCGCCTGTACCTATGTCGCAAGTTGCCACCATCAACAATCTCGATGCGCGTACCCTTGTGATCAAACCTTGGGAAAAAAGTAGCATTTTGGAAATAGAAAAAGCGATTAAAAACAGTGATTTGGGCATTAATCCACAAAATGATGGTGATTCGGTGCGTATCACGGTTCCGCCTTTGAGTGAAGAACGCCGTAAAAATTTGGTGAAACAAGCCAAACAGGAGGTTGAAGAAGGCAAAATTCGGGTTCGTAATATTCGCAAAGAAACCAATGACGATTTGAAAAAGTTGCAGAAAAATGGCATTCCTGAAGACGCTATCAAAGGGGCAGAAACCAAAGTACAGACTCTAACCGACACGCATATCAAAAAACTTGATGAAATGTTGGTTACGAAAGAACAGGAAATTATGACGGTTTGATTATTATAAATAATGTTTTCTTAGATTTGTTTGATGAAAAATAGAAAGAAAACAATATTGGCAGAAATAAAGAAAGGATTACAAACCGAATTATACTCAATCAAATTGGTTCTGTAGGGCGAACATTCTTGTTCGCCACAAAAACGAACAAGAATGTTCGTTTTACGACAAAACCATTTTAGTTTCAGTATAAACCACTCGCTTTTGCGAGTCATTCTGTTTGGTTCTCGTGCTTGGGGCAAACCTCGCAAGGATTCCGATTATGATCTTTTAGCGGTTTTACGTGAGCAGGATACATGGCAAACCCGAGATTAGATTAGCGAGTGCTTGTATGAGATCGATTTGATGTACGAGATTTGTACGCAACCTGTTGTCATTTCTGAGCATGACCTTTTACACAGTCTAAGAGGTAAGCAACCTATTTTCCAAAAAGCAATCGAAAAAGACATTTATTTATGATAACACCTGAACAGCGCTATGATTACGCATACCTCAATATAGCCCCTACGGGGCAATAAATGGTTTTTTCTTTAATTTTATACCAATATTAAACACCTAACGGCGTATTTTTGTAGAGAAAAAATGTCTTTCGTGTGCCTTTAGGTACAAAATATTGGTAGAAAAAATGATACTAAAATATTCTCTTTGCCCCCTTTAGGGAGCTCTATGTTTTTTTGTAAATCATTGAAAATTAATCTTTTATAAAAAAGAAATATGGGTAATCGATATTTCTCAAGGGCGTGTTGCAGTTTATAAATGCGCTTTAACTAATTACTTATCACATTTTCCAAACTCTAAACCTTATCCCAAATGATCATTGGCGTTCCAAAAGAAATTAAAACAAGTGAAAATCGTGTAGGGGTTACCCCAGGCGGTGTTGCCGATTTTGTAGAGCATGGACATACCGTTTATGTTCAATCTACCGCAGGCGAAGGTAGCGGCTTTACGGACGAAGAATACAAAGCGGCAGGAGCGCAAATACTGCCCAATTTGGCTGATGTGTATAAAAAAGCCGAAATGATCGTAAAAGTAAAAGAGCCTATCGAGCCTGAATACGGACTGATCCAACCCAACCAACTCCTTTTTACCTATTTTCACTTTGCTTCGTCCGAACCGCTTACGCACGCCATGATTCGTAGCAATGCGGTTTGTTTGGCTTATGAAACGGTCGAAAAACCTGATCGCAGTTTGCCTCTGCTGATCCCGATGTCGGAAGTAGCGGGTAGAATGGCAACCCAGCAAGGCGCAAAATATTTGGAAAAACCTCAAAAAGGTCGTGGAATTTTGTTGGGCGGTGTCCCTGGTGTAAAACCTGCCAACGTGGTCGTGCTTGGCGGCGGAATTGTAGGAACTCAAGCGGCAAAAATGGCGGCAGGTTTAGGAGCAAATGTTACCATTATGGACATTAGTTTGGCACGTTTGCGTCAGCTTGACGATATTATGCCTGCCAACGTAACTACCCGTATGTCAAGCAAATACAATATTTTGCAGGAAGTAAGACAGGCTGATCTGGTCATTGGGGCGGTTCTGATTCCTGGTGCCAAAGCACCCCATTTGATTACAAGGGAAATGCTCAAACATATGCGTCCTGGTGCGGTCATTGTCGATGTGGCTATTGATCAAGGCGGTTGTTTCGAAACTTCGCACGCCACTACGCACGACAACCCTATTTACATTGTCGAGGATATTATTCACTATTGCGTAGCGAATATGCCTGGGGCTGTGCCTTATACTTCGACTGTTGCCCTTACCAACGCAACCCTTTCGTATGCTTTGCAACTGGCGAACAAAGGCTGGAAAAAAGCCTGCCAAGACAACCACGAATTGCTTTTGGGCTTGAACGTCATCAATGGAAAAATTGTTTATAAAGCCGTTTCAGAAGCATGGAACTTGCCTTATACGGACGTAAAAGAGTTTTTGAAATAAAAAACAAGGAATAAAGTTTATGAATAAATCTGTAGCATACCCTTTAAGGTGTGCTAATATATTGATTTTCAAGCTATTACAAACACCCTAAAGGGCGTTTTACAAATTTTCATAAACTTTAATTTTGAATAAAAAAACCTATGCAATTGCGAGATTTGCTTAGGTTTTTTTATTGGTATTGAAATCTTGCACATTTTTTCCAAAATTTTATAATGCTTCGCAAAACAGGTTTATCGAATTTTGTAAAGCCAAAAAATTAGAAAAAACTATTTCAAAAATGAAGACAATCCAGTTAAAAACCAATATTAATTGTGGAAATTGTGTGGCAAAAGTTAGCCCATTTTTCAATGAAAATCCTGCTATCGAATTTTGGGCAGTCGATACCCAAAACCCCGACAAAATTCTGACTGTAAAAGGACAAATTACTCAAAATCAGGTAGTTGAATTGGTCAAAAAAGCGGGTTTCATAGTTTTACAAGAAACGGAAAATATAGAAATTGCGGTGGGTCATTCAGCCAGTCATTCCGAAAAACAAAATACGCAAAGCGGTTTTTGGCAAGATCGAACGGTTTGGAACAAGGCGGCTAAAAATACACTAAACTGCCTGATAGGCTGTTCGATGGGTGATTTTGGCATGATTTTGTTTATCCAAGCCTTTTATCCACATACCTCGATGGTGATGACCATGATTTTGGCAATAATTGCAGGATTGATCAGTTCAATTATTTTGGAAACTATTTTATTGAAAATCAACGAAAAACTCTCTTGGCAACAGTCCTTGCAAATGGCATTGGGAATGTCCTTGATTTCAATGATTGCTATGGAAATAGCCATGAATATCACCGATTTGATGATTACAGGCGGAAAACCCGATTTTCATAGTCATATTTATTGGTTAGCTTTTGGTGCGGCGGCTGTGGCGGGTTTTTTCGCCCCTCTGCCTTACAATTATTTTAAATTAAAAAAATACAATAAAGCCTGTCATTAATCTAACTTTTTGTTTTTTATTAAAAAAAAAAACCATGAAAAATCTTTTTTTAATTTGTCTTTTTTTGAGTATTTCTTTCCAAACTTTTGGACAACTGAACCTGCCTGACCCAAGTCCTTTTGCCACTTTTACCCAAAAAGTAGGTTTTACGGACATCAGAGTAACGTACTCTCGACCTTCTGTCAAAAATCGGAAAATTTTTGGGGCTTTAGTGCCTTATAACCAAATGTGGCGAACAGGAGCTGCGGACGCTTCTACGATCAGGTTCAGCGAAAAAATCCAAGTAGAAGGAAATCTT
>JAAFHK010000143.1 GCA_013297565.1 Cytophagales bacterium | reverse complement strand
AAGTGTCGAATGGCGGTTTCCCTTGGTTTGACGGAATGCCTGAAAGCAGATGGATTACGCAACATATTGTAGCGGGTTTGGGGCATCTCGACCGTTTGGGCGTTCGAACCGTACGACCTGAAACCAATGCCTCGAACCAAACGGATTTGGGCGTTGATCCTTCAAAAACTTGGGCAATGATCACGAAATCAGTGGCTTATCTCGATGCGCGAATAGCCGAAGATTACGAAGAATTGAAAAAACGAGCAAAAGAAAACAAAATGGATTTATCGAAACAGCCTGCTGGTTACGAGGCAATCCATTATTTGTATGCCCGAAGTTTCTTTAAGGATTTGGAAATTCCAAAAAATTCGAAAGAAGCCTACGCCTATTATTTGGGACAAATTGAAAAGTATCCTTTCGAAAATGGCTTGTATGCTGAAGGCATGAATGCCCTTGTTTTGCACCGAAACGGAAAAACAGAAACCGCCAAAAATTTGCTTAAGTCCCTGAAAGAGAGGGCTTTACAAAACGAGGAAATGGGAATGTATTGGAAACAAACCGCAGGGTATTGGTGGTACGAAGCCCCTATCGAAACGCAAGCCCTTATGATCGAGGCTTTTGGGGAAATTGGGCAAGACGAAAAAGCCGTAAATGATATGAAAGTTTGGCTTTTGAAACAAAAACAGACGCAAGATTGGAAAACCACGAAAGCGACTGTTGAAGCGTGTTATGCTTTGCTTTTGCAGGGCAAAAATTGGTTGGAACAAAGCACGCAACCCGAAATTACGATTGGGGGCAAAAAATTTGATCCGCTAACCGAAGGCGTAAAAGTAGAAGAAGGCACAGGGTATTTCAAAAAAACGTGGGAAAAAACCGAAATTTCGCCAAAAATGGGAATAATTACGGTCAAAAAACCACAAGGAAGCGCAGGCGTAGCTTGGGGCGGCGTGTATTGGCAATATTTTGAACAATTAGACAAAATTACGCCTGCCAAAACGCCTTTGGCAATCAAAAAACAGCTATTTTTGGAAGAAAAAACCGACAAAGGTTTGCAACTAAGCTCTGTTACCGACAAAACGGTTTTGCAAGTCGGGAATTTGGTCAAGGTGCGGATCGAAATCCGAGTAGATCGGGATATGGAATACGTACATTTGAAAGATATGCGGGCGGCGTGTTTCGAGCCGATCAATGTGCTATCGGGCTACCATTGGCAGGACGGTTTAGGCTATTATGAAAGCACCAAAGATGCTTCTAACAACTTCTTTATCAGCTACTTACGAAAAGGGACTTACGTTTTCGAATATCCGCTACGAGTTTCGCAAACAGGCGATTTTTCGAACGGAATTACGCAAATCCAGTCGATGTACGCCCCCGAATTTACCAGCCATTCGGAAGGAATTAGGGTGAGAGTTGGGGAAAGGTAGGTTACGAAAAATGCCATTTCTGTAAAAAGGAATGGCTTTTTTTAGGCTAAAAATTTAACTCTTTTTTGTTAAATACTTTATTAATGACTTTATTTGGGCTTAGAAAATAATTTATTAATTCTTACAATCAAAAACATGATTTCTAAAATTGCGCTTTTCAACTCTAAAAAGCACGCAAAAGCAGTGATTACGCTTAATAGAAATTCTATTCAGTTGGTAGGCGAAAACCAAATCGGGAAAACTACACTCATTGACACACTCAATTTTTTGTATTGTATCAAACAGCAATATATGTCGTTTGACAATGACAAATACACTTTCAAACAAACCCTTGATCATCTTTTTCCTTCTGATAAAAATAGTTATGTCGTATTTGAAAACTTTAAGAAAAAAGCAGGTGGATATTATTGTATTTTGCTTAAACGCAAAATTGATGAATTGGAATACTATAAAATAGATTTTCCTTTTGATGAATTGACTTTTTTTGAAGAAAATGGAAAAATCAAAGACTTTCAGGCTTTTACTGATTATTTGTTGAGTAATGGTATCAATTACCGAAAATTGGATAAAGCCAAGTTATTTGACGAATTTTATAGTTTTGACCAAAGCAAAAATGCAGTCGTTTGGCTAAAAAACGAAGTACAACGCAGAGAAATGTTTGCAGAAATTTATCAACATCTGATAAACTCAAAATCTATCAATGCCGAGAACCTGCAAAAGGCTTTGATTATTGCCAATAATCGCAAAGGTGCTGTTTTGAAAGTTTTTGCAGACAATACCAAAAAGGACAGCCTTGTTCAGTTAAAGAAAATTCACCAAGACATAGAAATTTTTAAGAGCATCAAAAAAGATTTTGAAGCCTTTAAAGATTGTGTAGTGCGTTTTGATGTGCAAAAAGAAAAGGTAGGGCAACTGTTTTATACTTTCAACGCGTATTTTAGCAAACGTACCCAAGATTTACAATTACAAATTAAACACGCAGAAGACCAAGTAGGTTTGTACGAAAAATTGAATGAAAATATAGAGCCTGATAGAGATAACTTGCTCAAAGAAACACAAAAATTGGAAACCGAAGTTTCAAACAAGGAAAGAGCCATTGAAAACTCAAAAACGGTTTTGCGTGAAATTGCTTTACTTAACCCTTTTAATTTGCCTACGGAAAGTTTAATAAAAACTTTTGAAGAACAGATTGAAAGCCTAAACAAGCAGATTGAAGAAGTCAATTATTACCTGAACAACGTAGCCAAAAACCAACTTTCAGAAGCGCAAATTCGCAAGAAATTAGCCGACTTAAAAAAGACACAAGAAAGCTTTATTACAAACATAGAAGGTAAAGAAAAACTATTGCTTTTCAATATTACACAAGACACCGAAAAACAAAAATTACTCAATGCCTTACTTTCGCAAGATGTGTTGGATAAAGGAAAATTGGTAAAAAAGATAGTCAATTTTACTGATTTGCTGAAAATTTTTGACGGTGAAATTGATATTTCAGGCATTAGTCCCAAACAAATTAAAACCCTTGCAGAATTACAAGATGAATTAGAGCAAACTGAAAACGAAATTTCCGAATTGGAAAAGGCTTTGCCATACAGCATTGATTTTGAAAAAAAGAAAAAGGAACTTCAAAGCAAAATCAATGAGAGAGATGACGAAAACAAAAAGATTGAAAAGGTAAAACTCAAAGAACCCAACGAAAACAATATCAAGGTTTTAAGTACAGAACTTGAAAGCCTAAACAAGCAACTTGCCGAAAAAAGCGAAGCCCTTGAAAGCATTAAAAAGCAAATCAAGGATAACAAAGACTTGATAAAAAAGTACAATCAACAGAAAACAGACCACGAAAAAGAATTGGCGAAACTTGTTGAAAATAACAAGATTTTTGCAGACGACAAACTGCCTGAATTGGTTTGCGACTACATTCCCGTTTCGGATATTGAACTTTTTTTAACCGATTTTCGCAAGCAAATTCACCACTACAAAGAATTGGAAAGGACAAAAAATAGCCTTTTCAACGACTTGAAAAACAAATCAGGACGAGAATATGCCTACGAAAAAGATTTTATTGAAAATGTAGGCAAGGAATTGGAAGCCATTGCCGAAAGAGAAAAACAAAAGCAGGAACACCTGAAAATCATTTCTAACCAAATCATTCACCCTGTTTTGGCTTATTTGAAGGAATACAAAGAGTTTCAACGTGATTTTATAAAAGAATTTAATAATTGGGTGCGGAAATATCCTATTTCACGTATCAAGGAAATGACTATCAAAATAGTTGATAATGAAAGTTTTATCAAAGAACTTACCTTGATAAGCAAAGTAGAAAAACTAAATATTGGGCAAACCCAAGAACTTGTTTTTGATACCAATGACCAAGAACAGCAACAAGGCTTGCAAAAACTTGACGAGTATTTGAATAGTGCCAAATCAAGAATTTATGAATTTGCGGAACTATTTAGTATCAAAATTGATGCTTTGTATGAAGACGGTAGCAAAAAAGAAATTGATTTGAAAAAGCAAAACGAAAGTACAGGTACAATCCGAATGATAAACCTGATTTTGTTTTTGCTGATTATCAAATATTTCAAAGTGGATAGCGAAGAGAATAAAGTCGTTTTCTTTGTTGATGAACTTACCATCGACCCCAAGAATATTGGCGAATTGGTGCAGTTTTGCAAAGATAATGGTTTTATTACCATTTTCGCCGCCAATATTATGGGCTACGGCTTTGAAAAATACTACTTTATGCGACCCTCACCCGAAAATAAAGGAAAGGTAGTTTTGGACGAAACCCACACAGGAAAAACCCGAAAATACAATGACTGAAACCCTACTCAAATATTTTCAATTACTCAAAACTGAAAAATTGTTGTCTTCGCAAGTGCCAAAAACCTTGTTAGAAAACAACGATTTTAAAAATATGTCTGATAGTGATAGTAAAATAATCATAAAAACAAGCGTAGGGCGTGGCTATGTCTATGAGTTGAATGAAGAAAAAAGGCAGGTTTTTGAAAATTGGTTTGCTAAAAAATTTCCAAATGCAGACATTGAAGTTACAGACCGAGCAAGCAGTATTGCCAAATTTAAGGATAGCAAAAAAAGCAAAGAAAAATCGGTAATTGTATTTTTGAAAGGAAATAAGCAAGTACAAATCAATAATGAAACTATTGATTTACAAGAATATACACAAAAATTTGGCTTTTTTGCTTGTGTATTGGCAAGTTTGAAAACTGAAAAATTGTGCTTTGTGGAAAACAAAGAAAGTTTTTTACAAGCCGAAAAAGTGATTTCGCAAGACTGTGTTTTTATTCATTCTTACGGCAGGATTGGCAAGAACTTATTAGAGAAAATACAGGCGAAGGAAGTGCTTGTTTTTTCTGATTACGACTATATCGGGCTAAATGAATACTTAAAATGCAAATCTATTTTTGAAAACACAAGTTTTTTCGTACCTGAAAATTATGATTTACTTTTTGAGCAATACGCAAAAGAAATTACGCTAAATCGTAAAAAAGGGCAAAAAGCATCAAAAAATGTATTGACTTCACAAGACAAAACCGTTTTAAGAATTTGCCAAGATTTGCAAACCAAACAGAAATTTTTGGAACAAGAAAGCCTATTAATAAACCTATGAACATCAACGGAAAGAGCATATTAGGTTTTTTGCACCGCAACTATGACTTTGTGCATAGATTCTTTTCTATTGCCAAACAAACTAATTTTTTCATCAAAGAAGAAACTCTAAAAGACGTTTGCAGAGAGTTTGAAGTCAAATTTGATGACCTAAAAGAATACAGAATTGTAAGAGAACAACGCAACAATGAATACAATTTGCCTTCGGTGTATGTACAGTTTTTGTCGCATTTGTTTAGTGATTTTTCTATGCCCTTACACGAAAGTGTAGATAAATATCGAGTTTCTATTGCAGGTTATTACACGCAACTTTTACAAGAAAAAGAACATAACAAAGTTAATGGTTTGATAAATAGTTTGGTAAGTGAAATAGAAGAATTTAGCGAAATTATAGAAAACCGAACCCAGCAACTTTTGAAAGAAACAAGAGAACTAAAAAGTAATGTTTCGCAAATTGATTATTTGGAAAAAACCCGAAAAGCAAGTTATTGGATTGACAACTACATCATTCCTTTGAATGACATTTTGGAACGTGAAAATCCACATTCTGTTTATCAAGAACTTACCCGAATTAGTGATTTTGCAAGCCGACAGCAATATGAATATGCACGTTTTGAAATCCGTAATCAATTCACAACCTTATACTTACATTCAAAAAGCATCATTGATGAAGTGCTGAAAAATTCGGCTATTATTTCAAAAGAACTTTTGCCTTTGGCAGAACGTATTAAAAGTGAAAGCCAAATTTTGACAGGGGCTATTGCCTATTTGGAAGATATTAGACAAGCGGCATTAGGTTTGAAAAAGGCAGAAGAATTGCCACAAATAGCCTTTTTTGAAAACACAAGACTAAACCATACTTTGTATTCAGAAAGTTTTGGGCAAGATGCTAAATTTTTGTGGGAAAGACTACAAGAAGATGAAAGTTTTGTTTTGCAACCTACTGAAAATGAAGTTTTTGATAATTGGTTTTTTGATTTGGAAACTAAAAATCATTACAAGAAAAAATTAATCCAAGATTTACCGATTGACAACTTTTTTCAGTGGTGCTATACTTCTTTACAAGCAGAGTTTCAAGATACTGAACTAAAAAATATCGATACAGAAAAGTTTTTCGCTGTTTCGTCTTTGCTTTTTTTAGACGAAGAGTTTGAAAAAGACTTTAAAATTCAATTAGACACAGTTTTTGAACCTGAAAAAGTTGAAATCCATTTAGCAGACTTGATTTTAGAAGTGCCGAAAATTCACCTTAAAACTTTGATAAAATGACATTTGAAACACCAAAAAATCACTACGAAATAGTCAATGACTTGCTCAAAGGCAAATTTATCCTTTGGAACGAGGTCTATTTTGATACTTTGACAAAAGAGCAAGATTTTTACAAGGCTTTTTTCAAAGAAAGTTTTGGTTACGAATTGGTTTTGAGAAAGGAATTTGCTTATTTATTGTCAAAAAATACAGGTGAAGAATTTTCAAAACGATTTACGGTTATTCTTTCTATACTTTGCTACGAATGGAATTTGCAAGGCAGGGACATCAAAGACCGTATAGAAAACGGTAGTTTTTCGGTTTTTGAAATTCAAACACTGTTGGAAAACTCAACATACAGCGACATTTTTAAACTCATCAAACTCAAAGAAGAAGGTATAGAGAAGTTTTTGAAAGAGTTAGACCAACGAAACATTATCAACTTGGATAACAACAAAGAAACTTTTGAATTTACAAAAGCCGTAGATTTGTTTTTTGAGTTTGCCAAAGAGATAGCCGAAAATAAGTTGTTAAGTCAAACAAAGGAACTATAATTTTTACCCATACTCACCTCAAAAATCAAATTTTTAGCTCTACCGTTTCCTAAGAAGGGGAATTTTTATTCAAACGAAAAAATAAGGTTGCGTAAGGTAATTATGTAACCTTATTTTTTTCTATTTTTAGGGCTTTAAAACAGAAAAACAAACATGAGCAAGAAAATACGAAAGACGATTTCTTTGGCTGATGTTGCCAATGTGATTGATACTTTGCAGTTATCCGTATTACAAGATGGTCAATATCTTAGGACTTGGGAACAAGCAGCAGGAGGTAAAATTGATTCTATTCAAGCTACAGCGTTAGAAAAGGCTCGTATCAGTCTGGAACTCAACCGAAGTAAATGGAACGAAGAAGAGTTAAAAATGAAGTTTATTAGTGTGATTATGGATGTCGCACAGGTAGAAATTCCCAATAAAATAGAAGTTTTTTATGAAAGACCTTTGCAAGGAACGATACAAGACTATGAATTTTTGGTGATTTGTGATTGTATTATAGCTACACCAACAGCAGGAGGAAGACCGAAAATACCTTATTTTTTCTTACAAGAATTTAAAAAAGGCAAAGGCGATAAAATAGATGCCGAAGCCCAAGCCTTAGTAGCCATGTTATTGGCGCAACAAGCAAACAATGACAGAAAGGCTATTTATGGGGCTTGGCTGATAGGCGAAAATTGGCATTTTACTACTTTGTTTGGAAATGAATATTGCACTTCGAGACAGTACGTAGCCACTAACCCCGAAGATTTGAAAAAAATAGTGTATATGTTGCAATACTTGAAAACCTTGATATTGAGTAGATAATTTTTTCTCATTTTCCTCGATGTACGCCCCCGAATGTACGAGTCATTCGGAAGGAATCCGAGTGAGGGTTTTTTTGGGAAATAGATTAAAAAAATGCCATTTCTGTAAAAAGGAATGGCATTTTTTAGGTTTATTTTTTTTCAAAATTATCCAATGCACTTTTGACTGACTCGTATTTTGCTAATTCGTGATTTTGGATCGAAAACCTGATTTTTTCGACAAAAGCGGACAAAATTTCGTATTCCTTAAAAAAATTCAATACCCTGATCAGACTTCTACAATCTTGTGTTTTCAAAATCTGCTCAAGCAAACGATTCAGATAGGTTTCGTTTTCAGGATCGAGGTGCAAAAGATTGCAAAATAATTGATTTTTTAGCAGGTCATTTCGAGTCCGCTTTGCGAAGGTTTCGAACTGTTGAATAGTGATGCTTTTTTCGGATTCGTTTAGTGGAAAATCAGCCAAATAATCCAAAATCGTAAGTTTTAGATAGACGGCATTTTTTTTGGCTTCGTAAAGTTCCCAAAGTAAAGTGCGAATTTCATGATCGAAAAAGCCGAAATCTTGTGCCAATTCGATAAGAGCAATCAAATACCAAGTATCTTTGGTAGGTAAAGGCAAATTTTCTTTGAGATAAACGTAATAAAAATCCCGATAATTGTCCTCGAAATCGTAGTTTTCGATAAAATTTTTGCGTTTTTTTATCGAGGAGCTTTCCAAATAAGATCGAATTTCTACCAAATCAAGTGTCATATTTTTATTTCCTTTTTTGTTTGTTACGTAAGCCTCTTGCTTTTAGTTCCTTTTTCAATTTTTCCCGCAAAATTGTGTTACCTGTGGTATCATAGGTAATTTTTACCCGATCATCAGTCCAATCCACAAACTCATCAGACTTGATATTACCTTTTACCTTCGAAAATTGCTGTATTATTACGGGCGAAACCGCTACAATTAGCAAGAATAACAAAGCAAAAAATACAACAATAAATAGCTTTTTGGATTGAAAAATTTTGAGTTTGTAGGTTTGTTCCATTTTTCATTGCCTTTGTTTTTCTACAAAAATAAGTGAAATTTTGGAAGAAATGCTTTATTTTTCACTTTTCAGGTAGGCGAACATGGCGTACCACTTTGGAAAGTGCAAATCCACTGCGGCAAAATCCGTTTTTCGGAAAATTGGTTGTATTCGGAAGTTGGTGTGTGAGAAAATATTTTTTACACACTTATCTATTTTTACCCTTTCATCAAAGCAATTTTTTCCTCTAAATCCGCAATTCGTTTTTCCAAAAAGGCGTTTTTTTCCTTCAGAAAGGCGTTTTCTTGGGCAAGGGTTTGATCACCATAATAATTAATTGTTCCCATCACTAAACCAATATTTCCATTTTGATTACTACTATTGATGCTAATTGTTTCAGGTAGGAAATCTTGAATAGGAACATTTAATTTTTGAGAGAAATCGAGGACTTGTTCCAAAGTAGCCGATCCTTCATTGCGTTCTATTCTTGAGTAAGTCGAAGGGGCAAGCCCTAATAATTCAGCCATTTCTGCTTGGTTGAGTTTGCGATCATTTCGTGCGGTTAATAGACGAGTTCCTATTTTCATTTTCGTACTCAATTTTTGGTTTGTACAAAAGCAAAAATACCTAAATATTTGCATTTAGGAAATTTTTTTTATCAAATTTTTTAATTTTTATGAAATTCCAATCCCTATCATTTATTCTTTTATTTTTCTTGTTGGCTTGTTCGCAACAGCAACAAGAAGACACATCTACTACTATTTCTTCGGATTTTATCAAAACTTTTGAAGGTGAAATAGCGGGAAAGCACAAAATTATGATGAAAATAACATCAAACGGTGGTAAAATCACAGGAAATTATTATTACACTAAAGTAAAATCAGAACTTACACTTAAAGGGGAAATAAAAGGTGATTCGGCTCTTTTACAGGAATTTAATGCCAATAAAGATTTGACGGGTATTTTTAAGGTAAAATTTGCTTCTGAAAACAAACTGGAAGGAGTTTGGAGTAAATTAGATGGAAGTAATCAAATGTCCTTGTTGCTCTTATCTACTAATACGGCTTATGATCCAA
>JAAFHK010000141.1:1717-9747 GCA_013297565.1 Cytophagales bacterium | reverse complement strand
AGGTAATACGTCTTTGACTCGTGATTTTTTTGATTATGTGATTGGACAGACGATTGATACGCTGAAAGCTGGCGGTATTTCACGCCCTTTGGAATATAGAACCGAAGATGGCAAATCGGCTTTGCGTTTGGTTTATTTCAAAAAGCAAATTGCGGGACACAGGGCAAGTTTTAAGGAGGATTACGAAAAACTCTATCAAGCCGCCCTTTCGGAAGAAAAAAACAAAAAAATTGCGGATTGGTTTCAGCGAGTTCGCAGTGAATTGTTCATAGACATCGACCCCGAATACGATAAATGTGGTTTGATGGAAGAATTTTAGCATAAAATAAAAAAACCGCAAGGTCTTAAAGGCTCTGCGGTTTTTTTTATTTATTTCCAAAATTATCAATATCCTCCCTTAAATTTCCTTAAAAACCATTCGAGGCTTGCCAAAAATAGCAAAATAAAGAAAATCCATTTTAGGTTCATAATGCCCTCGATATTTTCGGAAGCGTGGAGAATACTTATCGCATCTTTGCTCAAGAGGTGTGTCTTAAGTGCTTCTAAATCAGTGCTTTGAAAAAATTGCCCTTGTGTTTGTTTGGCTAATTGGCGCAAAAGCCCAAAGTCTGCCGTAGTGCTCAAAGCCTCTAATTCTACGGCTTTTACCGTAAATTCGCCCGTGGCTATTTCGGTTTTGCCGTCCAAAATGGTGCTTGCTCTGTAGCGGTAAATTCCTTTTCCCAAACCATTGATTTTGTAGCGGAAATCGTCCGAAACATTGGTATAATTGTACGAAAAAGTCTTTCTTTCTTCGTTGGTTAATACCAAATCTATTTTTTGTCTAAATATTTTTTCGTAAATTTTGTTGTAAGTTTCTGTTTCGAACACCACAGTTTCACTGTCCATGTATTCCGTAGCCGAAGTATTTACCCGAAAACGGCGTTTGTCTTCTTTGCTTGAAAGATACTGTAAAACCTTGTTAATCAACTCATTAAAAGTATCTTGCTTTTCATTTTTGGCGTATTCTTGCAAAGCCCATTGCCAAATTCCTTCTCCCAAAATTGCCCCTGTTTTTTTGCCATTTTCTTCTTTTACCACCAAAAGCGGTTTTTCCGTTTTCACAGCCCCGACTTGCTGGTACAAAATGACTTCAGTTCCGTTGGTGATTTGGTAATTGCCAAACAAAACCGACAAAGGCGGATATTTACTTAGCGTAGCTTTTTTCTCCTCATCAAACGTAAAGCGTTCAAAACGAACATTATAGCTCGGAATTACCTTGTCGATTTGTGCCGTATTTGGGACTTTGACAAGGTTTGTGCTTGCATTGAATAGCGTGGGACTTGTCGAAGAACCGACCACATACAAAATAGGTGTTCCATTTTGTTGATATTTTTGGAGCAAGGCATTTGCATTTCCGCGTGCGTCAGGAATTTGGTAGGCAATGACCAGATCGTATTTTTCCGAATCCTTGTATTTTTCCGAAGAACTGATCGTAGGAATGTGCCAATCGAATTGGTAATTTTCATTCTTTTCGACCGCCGCCCGAATCGCCTTGATGTCGGGGTGTGGAGAACCTGCCAAAAGCAAGATTTTTTCCCGACTATCCATCACTTCCAAATAAATATCTTTGAAATTGTTTTGCGTAGTAAATTCATTATCAAGACTTTGCAAACGAATGACGAAATGTTGCAAGCCTTTTTCGGTAGCAGTTGCCAAAAATTCGAGAGTTTGTGGAAGGTTGTCTTTGCTAAAACTCACATTCCTTGAATCTAAAACTTTCCCGTTTTGTAACAATTCGATCTTGGCGTTCGAACCCACAAAACCCGAATTGATGACTTCAACCACAATAGGAAATTTATTGCCCAAATACGCAATTTTGTTATGAAACACCGCCCGAACGTTCAGATCGGGTTTTCGAACCGTATCGCCAATGGCTAAAGTGTTGATAGTCATATTGTAAGGCACATAAAGCGGAGAAATATCTTGGTTATAAATCCCGTCCGAAAACAAAAGCACACTTGCCAAATTGCGATTTTCGTAGGTTTGGCGAATGTTTTTGAGCAAGCCGTTCAAATTTGTACTTTTCGAATCGAAGCGCACCGCTGAAGGCATCGCAGGATCGGCACTTTCCGAAAACGTGCGCGTTACGACTTCGTAACCTTTTTCGATCAGTTTTTCTTTGGTTTTGTCCAATTCGAGCAGGATTTTGCGGATGGCGGTCGAGTCGGTGCTTAGCGGAATCGATTGCGAATTGTCGATTGCCAAAACTACGACAGGTTTTTCGCTAAAATTGGTGATTTGGCGGAAAAAAGGATTGAGCAGTAGCAGACAAATCCATGTAACCAAAACGAAACGCAAAATTGCCAAAAAACGATTGAGTTCCAGCGTCCAAGAGTTACGCTGGGTATAGAGCCAAAAAGCGTAAATAGCCCCTACAAGCAAAGCAAGCGGCGCATACCAAAGCGAATATTCCGTCAGGAGGTTGATAGTCATTGAAAATTTATATTTGTTTGAATGATTTTATTTTTGGTAATTTATTGATTATCAAGAAGTAACATTTTTTTAAGAAAAGTTAGTGCTACGAATTTGATTTTTTGTTCAAAATTTGCAAGCAAAATTCGAAGGCAGTGGGAAATTCGTTAGGAACAGGATTTTCTCCTTTTTTGATTAAACTCAACCATGTTTCTATTTTTGCGATCCGTTCTTGACGGATTGGTTCGCAATTTATTCCTAAAACTTTCAAAACACTTTCTATCTTTTCGGCTAAATCTTCTTCCAAATCTATTTTTGCTACAAATATATGATCAGCCGAATTATACTCTAAATATTTATCCCATTGATAATCATGCAGATCAGGTTTTAAAAGTAACATAGTTTCTGTAAAATTCCATTTTTCCTTCAGGCATTTTTTACGAAATTTGGGTTCTTCTATACGTTTAATGTTTTGATTGACCGCACTATAAACAACAAATAAATTATCCCAAGCCCAAGGTTGGGTTTCTTTTAGTGTTTGATTAAAGTGTTCTAAATCACCAAAAACCTCTGTAAATTTTATCTTTTTGTCCTCTATTTTATACGAGTATTCGCCGTTTTCGAAAACTTGTTCAATTTCTTCTTGGGTTTTGAACAATAAACGTTTTTCAGTATAGGCGCACAATCCCTCTTGACAATACAACAAACTAAAATATACATCATAGTAAAATTCGAAGTTTGTACTATTGTATTTTTGTGGTTGAATGGCAGTGGCAAAAACAGTAGCAAGCGTGTTGATTTTATTTATCTTCCTCATAAAAAGTGCGTAATTCTTCAGTCCAACCTAATTTTTTAGCGTTTTTAATAAATGTTTCCATTTTCTGACGGTATTCGTCAGTATCTTGCTTTTTCTCTTTTTCCATTTGGGCTAATTGTTTTTTCAGGCGCAAGGTTTTAGGTAAAAGCTCTCCTCTGAAATCGTCATTTCCATTATAACTTACTCCAAATGAATGAGTTAAGATCGAATCCCAACGCAAATATTGCGGGAAAATCGTGTAATTATCGACATGGTTTTCGCCTTCGTAATAGTTTCGGCGTTGGACTTTTCCGTTTTCATCAAAACCCAATTCGACCACTTCCCAAGGCTCAAACTGCGAGGCGATCAGGGGCGAGTGCGTAGCAAAGAAAAACTGTGCTTCGGGTGCAATTTGCGTATAATAATCGATCAGGATACGCTGAATATCAGGATATAAGGAATTTTCGGGTTCATCGAAAAGTATAATGGCGGCTTCAGTGTTCAAAGCAATTAATGGTGCGGTAGTCAAAGCAAGTTGTTTCGTGCCAGAACTCCAGCCCGAAAGCGGTAATCTATTGCCCTCTTTTTGCTGAATTTGAATAAAATACAAATCCTCTATCTTTTCAAAATCAAAATCTGTTTTGACTTCCACATTAAAACGTTCAAGCAAAGGATTTAAAATTTTGGCAATTTTTTCAAAAGGATTATAAGCCGTTTGTTTCCAATTTTGAAATTCTGCAATTAATTTTTGGGCTTGTTCAGGTTTTTTTACCAAAGTTTTTGCTAAATTTTGAGAATATTTTAATTCCTCCACCATATAATTTGAGGCTTGTGATAAAATATTACGCCAAATTTCGCTTATTTTATCACGAGAAAAATTGTATTTTAGTTTTCTATCACCTAAAGTATTTTCATATACTTTTTCTTCTGTGAGTGCAAAAATTTCTTTCACTTCATGTTCTTTTAATTCAATTTCACTATTCAAATGAAATATAAAACCTGCTGTAAAATATAATAGCATTTTTCGAGCGTGATCTTCATCATAATCAGACCAAATTCCATCATAAGTATAATAATTCTTTTTTTCTTGATTAGTCTTATTAATAGCTACACTAACACCACCTTTTTGACCATTTTTAGATATTCCTTCTAATGAAATTAAAGTTTCTAAATTCTCAAGTGAGGCATAAGTGTATCTTTCAGCAGCAAGTAAAGTGTTGATAGTTTCTAACAAAGTCGTTTTCCCCGTTCCACTTTGCCCAATAAAACAGACTTTGCGCAAGGCTTCGCCTGCGCGTTCGTGTCCTGCGGGATAAGTCAAATCGAGTTCGAAGTCTTTAAATTGTTGGAAATCTTTGATCTCAAGGCGGGTAATTTTCATAATTGCAGAGGGTTTTTCTGTATTTGGTTAGGCAAAAATACAATTTATTGCGAAAGAAGCAAAACTTACCTTATTTTCCTATTGGCTTTTCAGGGGAAAATGGATATGCCCTCTGCTTGAAAGTATCTTTTCTACAAACTCAAAATTTTCCCATATTGGCAATCAGATCGGTGGCGTTCATGCTTTCCTGTCCCCAGATTTTTTCTGCCGCATCACCTGCCGTCCCATGCCAATATACTCCCAAGATTGCAGCTTCTTCGGGGATATAACTCCTTGCTAATAAGCCTGTTATGATTCCTGTCAGCACATCCCCGCTTCCTGCGCTTGCCATGCCCGCATTGCCTGTTGTGTTAAAAAACGATCTGCCATCGGGCAAAACCGTACAAGTGTGCGCCCCTTTCAAGACCACACAAAGTCCGTAGCGTTTGGCGAACTCGATTTGTAATTGATGCCTTTCATAACCGACTGATTTAGAGCCTATTATCCTCTCAAATTCTTTTGGGTGCGGAGTCAAAATCGATCCTTTGGGTACGGAATCACAATATTGAGGATTTTCTGCCAAAATATTCAAGGCATCGGCATCGAGTACCATTGGTTTCGAATAATTTTCGATAAGTTTCAAAACAGCCTTTTGGGTTTTGGGAGCAGTCCCGATCCCACAACCCAGTCCAATCGCGCTAAAGGCTTCATATTCAGTGATTTTCTTAATCATTTTCTTGCCTTTGTCCGCCTCAAACATGGCTTCAGGAACAGCTTGTTGTAAAATGGGGTACGCACATTGTGGAGCATGAACCGTTAGCAAACCCACACCCGCCCGCAAACAGGCTTTTGCCGCCATGAGGCAAGCCCCTACTTTTCCATAACTTCCTGCCACCAAAAGTGCATGACCAAAATTGCCTTTATGTGAAATTTTAGGGCGTTTTTTCTTAATTTTTTCAATAAAATACGCTTCTGTAAAAAAACAATCAGTGTCCAATTTCGTACTGGCTTCAGGGTGCAAACCTATTTCTAAGGTTTCCCAAGTCCCTGCGAAACGGAAATTGGAATCATAAAACAAACTGCGTTTGGGCAAGCCCAAAGTAAGCGTATGATGGGCTTCGAAAATGGTACTTTCCCGATCAGGATCACTATCGGCTCTCAAACCCGAAGGCATATCGATTGCCAATTTATAGGCTTTTTGAAGGTTTAATAAGTCTATCAGGTCTGCAAGCCAAGCCGTAAGATTTCGGTTCAAACCCGACCCAAAAAGGCAATCGACCACGACCGAATTTTGCTCAATATTTATTTTTTCAAAATCTGTATTACTTTCAATATCAACTACTTGTATTTTTTCGAAGGCTTTAAGACGTTCAAAATTGATCTCAAATTCTGCTGTTTTTTTCGAGGAATAATAAACCGCATAGACTTTGATATTTTCAAACCAATCAGCCATGAGTCTTGCCATTGCTAAGCCATCTGCTCCATTGTTGCCGATTCCACAGAAAATATGAATTTTTTGAGAAATCGCCAGATGCTTTTTGCACCAATCGGCACAGGCTTGGGCGGCACGTTCCATCAAGTCTATCGAACTGATCGGTTCATGCTCGAAAGTATAAATATCTGCCTCTCGAATTTGCGAAATGTTTAAAATTTTCATATATTTGTCAAATTAGTTGTTTTACTATTAATTCGTATAACAATTTTTTTCCTTGACCCTTAACCAATTTAATTTTACACAAAAAATCTATTTTGTTATGTTACGACAAAATTATGAAAATTATACTGCCGAAAACCAATATGTTTGGCAATTATTGTTCGATAGGCAAATGAAACAATTACCTTCGATGGCTTCTGCGGCTTATTTGGAAGGCATTGAGGCTGTAGGTTTTGTGCGCGATAGGATTCCGAATTTTGATGAGGTAAATAAACGTTTGGAAAAATTGACAGGTTGGCAGATTGAAGTCGTGAAAGGTTTAGTCCCTACAAAGGAATTTTTTGAACTTTTGAACCAAAAACGCTTTCCATCATCTACTTGGTTGCGAACTTTGGCAGAATTGGATTATTTGGAAGAACCCGATATGTTTCACGACACTTTTGGGCATATTCCTATCTTGAGCAATCAGGATTTTTGCAATTTTCTGAAAGGTTTTAGCGAAATAGCCCTCGAATATCTCGACAACGAATGGGCTTTGAAAATGATTTCGCGCTTGTACTGGTTCACGGTAGAGTTTGGACTTATTCGTGATACAGAAAACGGTTTGCGTATTTACGGAGCTGGTATTTTGTCTTCAAGTGGCGAATCTATTCATTCTTTAAGTGATAATCCGCAACATTTGCCTTACGTTCCTGAAAAAATAGCCTTGACAGATTATAGAATCGACATCATGCAAACCAACTATTTTGTGATCGATTCTTACAAACAACTGTTCGATTCGCTTCCCGAAATCGAGAAGGTAATCCGCAAATATGCGGCTGAACCTGTTTTGGTTTGAGTTTATACTATACTGAAAACTGTTACAAATTACACATTCTGCAAAAAAAACTTCAGTCGGACGTAGTCCGACCTTGAAATTTCGCAACCTTTTTAAGGTCGGATTACGTCCGACTTAAGTTGATTTCGTGAGGGTTTTTATACTAAAAACGCTTGTAATTTACACTTTTATACTGAAACTAAATTGGTTTATGTCGTAAAACGAAGTTCTTGTTCGTTTCTGTGGCGAACAAGAATGTTCGCCTTACAAAATCAGTTTTGATTGAGTTTAGGTTAAATCTAAAAAGAATTATCCGACACTTTAAAAGTGTCGGATAATTGAAAAATGTAAATTTAAAATATTGAATACCAATAAATTAGGCTTAGATTATTTGTAAAAATATTATAATCGTTTGCCTAATCTCACATTTCCAAAATCTTTACCTCGACTCGCCTGTTTCGTTTGCGGTTTTCCTCCGTATCATTTGGCACAAGTGGTTTTTTTGAGCCTTGTGCGCTGGTTTCGAGGCGATCAGCCCCAATTCCTCTGCTCACCAAATAGGTCTTGACGGCTTGAACCCGCTGTCCTGAAAGTTGGCGATTTGGAATTTCCGCCCCTATGTTGTCCGTATGCCCTTCGAGCAGGATTTTCATGTTTGGGTGTGCCTTTAAGACTTCAAAAAGGCGTTCGAGTTCGGGATAGGCTTCAGATAAAAAAATAGATTTACTGCGTTCGAATTGGATATGTTTTAGAATGATCGTATTGCCTATTTTCAAATCTTTTTCTTCCAAAATGGGTTTTTCAGGGTCTTTTTCGACCACAATTTCCTTTTTTTCTTGTTTTTTCCAAATTTTGACCGTTCCATCATAGCTTGCTGTCGCCAAGGTATGTTCTGCTGGACTGTAGCGGCTTGTGCGAACTATTTGCGTATGTCCTTCCAAAATTTGGA
>JAAFHK010000141.1:0-1707 GCA_013297565.1 Cytophagales bacterium | reverse complement strand
CAATCCCATAGTTTTGCAATATTGCCCGCAGCGGCTGTTAATAAATATTTTCGGTCAAAAGAAAATGCCGCACAACTGTAATTAAAGGGTTCAGTAACTTGCAAACGCTTCAACATTTTGCCCGATTCGCAGTCCCAAGTTGCCACAAAACCGTCATAGCACCAAGTCGTAACCTCATTCGCCCCAGCACCCGCTACTACGTCATTGAGTTCTCCATACTGATACGTTACGTGCTTTTCAATTTTTTCGGTTTGTAAGTTAATGAAAGCCAATATGTTAGCCAGAGTAACTGCCAAATATTTTCCATCTTTTGTAATTGCTCCGCCTGTAACGCTACTAATATATTGGTTTTGATTGCCCAAAAATAAAATCGGTTCGGCACTTTGATTGGGCAAAGTAATATTGGCTTTCATGACTATGGCATTGTCGCCTGAAAAATAAATAAAATGATCATCGGGCGAAAAAACCACAAAAACAACGGATTTAAGCGTTTGTCCGCCACTCAAAGCCAAAGGGCGAGTTTGGTAGGTTTCCAATAATTTTCCTGTTTGGGCTTCCCAGAGTTTGACTGTCCCATCTACGCTTGCCGAAGCAATTATTTTTCCGTCATGGCTAAAAGTAACTTCGGAAATTCCCGCCGAATGCCCACGCAAGGTATGTAAAAGTTCGCCCGTAGCCACTTCCCAGAGCAAAACAGCATTGTCATGTCCGCCACTGCCCAATATTTTTCCATCAGGGCTAAAACGAATATTTTGCACCGCACCCGCATGAGGCAAATTGCGGAAAAGCTCAAAATTTTGAGCAAAAAGGGCTATTTGGGGCAAAAACAAACAGACCGTAAAAAATAGTTTCATCGTGTTTTTTTAATATCCAAAATTGCAAATTTTTGCTTATTTTTCATCAAAAACTTGCTTTTTTTCGTTCGAAAAATTAACTTGTAAAGTGTTTGTTTTCGTATCTAAATTCCGAAATTTTTATGAAAAGTAAAGTTGTAGCGGCTATTTTAGCCATTTTTTTGGGCGGTTTGGGCATTCACCGTTTTTATCTTGGGCATATTGGCATGGGAATTTTGTATTTTATTTTTTCTTGGACAGGAATCCCCAGTATTGTAGGTATTATTGAGGGTATTTTGTATTTGATCCAAGACGAAGCAAGTTTCAATGCCAAGTATAATTAGGCACTTTGGGCGTTTTCCCAGTACGAATGTATGCCATATTTCCCATGATTGCAGGCTTTCGATCCTGTGATCATGGGAAATGTTTTTTCTTTGTACTGAAAACTATTTTGACCAAAATAGTGTAAAATAAAGAATATTTATAATAAATTTCATGTTATTGCGTATGCTTTTCGTGTAATTTTTTAATACTAAATATTAATTTTTCAGATGAAAAAATCATTTGCCTTGCTTCTTTTAGTCTTTTTAAATTTTTCAGTTTTGGCACAAAATACGCCAAATTTGCAAATAAAACCCACTTTTCCGCAAGCGGGTAAGTCTGTTAGTATTCGCTATACGCCCGTAGGAACGGACTTGGCGAATGAAAAAAATATTACTTGCGTGGTGTATCAGCTCAATGAAGGAGAGCCTGTTGCCCTTGATGTGCCTTTACAATTTGAGAAAGGAAACTGGCGAGGCGAACTCCGACTTGCTGACACCACCAAAGCCCTTGCTTTTGTATTCAAATCAGGCGAAAAACGGGAATTTAACAA
>JAAFHK010000142.1 GCA_013297565.1 Cytophagales bacterium | reverse complement strand
CGCATCGTTACCAATTCTTCCAATTTTCGTTTCTGCTCTTTGATGTTTCGAACGCGCTGTTTGTATAGTCCAAACCCAAGAGCAATCAGGAAAGCCGAAAAAGTAGCCCGAAACCATAATGTTTGCCAGATAGGAGGTTGAATGGTAATGTTCAGACTTATGCCCTCCTCATTCCAAATGCCATCATTGTTCGAACCAATCACTCGCAGCGTATAAGTTCCCGCAGGCACATTGGTATAGCTGGCAAAGCGGCGCGTACCCGAAGAAATCCAATTTTCGTCAAATCCTTCCAATTTGTAAGAATACCGATTCCGATTGCTATGTTTGAAATTAAGTGCCGAAAATTCAAATTCAAAAGTGTTTTGTTTGTACAAAAGGTTTATTTCTTCGACAAAATTAATATTTCGTGAAAGTGTAAATTCTTCGTTTTGTCCTATTTTTACAGATTTATTTAAAATTTTAAAATCCGTAAAAACTAAAGGCGGTACTTGATTATTATTGGGAATTTTAGCAGGAAAAAAACTGTTCAGCCCATTAATTCCGCCAAAAAACATTTCGCCTTCCCGATTTTTAAAGTAGGCTCCAGTGTTAAATTCGCTACTTTGTAGTCCGTCTTTGATGGTATAATTTCTAAATTTGCGGTTTTGGCCATCGAAACGGCTCAAACCTCTGTTGGTACTTAGCCACAAAAAGCCTTTTTCATCTTCCAAAATTCCATAAATTAGGTCATTGGGCAAGCCTTCCTGCACCCTAAAATTTTCAAATTTGCGGGTTTTGGCATCAAAACGACTCAAACCATTCGAAGTACCAACCCAAACCGTACTGTCTTTGCCTAAGCAAAACGACCGAATCGAATTGCTTACCAAACTGGTAGAATCGGTAGAATTGTGCTTAAAATGCTCAAATTGCATCGTTTTGAGGTTCAGTTTGTCCAAACCATTGTCCGTACCTATCCAAAGATCATGACCAGTCCTCAAAAGACTAATCAAAGAATTGTTACTAACTGTATTGGTATCTTCTCTAAAAAAAGCAAAAGTTTCTTTTTCCACATCAAATTTGACCAAGCCGAAGCGCGTAGCCAACCACAAAAAACCTTCTGAATCCTCTACAATCGACATAACACGCCCAAAACTCGAATTATCAGGGTTTTTGTCATCAAGCATATAACGCTTAAAATTACCTGTTTTCCGATCCAAAAGATTTAAACCGCGCTCATTTCCTACCCAAATTCTATTTTTCGAATCCTCAAAAACACATCGAATAGCATCATGGCTGATGCTTTTGGGATTTTTTTCTTCGTACAGGAAATGAAAATACTGATCGGTTTTGCGGTTAATGCAAGTTAGCCCTTCGCGCGTCCCAACCCACAAGAATTTTTTACTGTCCTCAAAAACTGCCCATATGTAGTTGTGCATCAGGCTGTTAAGATTATAACTTTCCTGCCTATAGGTTTTAAAATGCGTTCCCAAAGGATTAAAACGACCTATTCCACCCACCAATCCCAGCCAAACATCACCTGTATAATCTTCATAAATGGACTGCACCGTATTACTTGGCAAACTCTGCGAGTTTTCCTCTTGGTTATGAAAGTGACTAAACATTTTCGTTTTCAGATCGAGTTTGCTCAAACCTTTTGCATTTGTCCCGATCCAGAGATTCTGATTTCTGTCAAAAAGAAGCGCCCGAACGAAACCATCTTGCAAAGTATTTTCTGTATTAGACATGGGTTTGTAATTCTCAAAACTAAGCGTTTGGAGGTTTAGTCGGCTAATTCCGCTTTTCCAAGTCCCAAACCATATAGCATCTTTTCCTTCCAAAGCACAAGCCCAAATTACATTATCCGAAAGGCTTTCAGGATTCTTTGGGTCATGTACCAAATGCCGAATCGCTTTTCCCGATTCTATATCAAAACAAGTAATACCCCCGTCCGTCCCTAACCAGAGGCGGTTTGGAAAATTAGGATCGACCTGTAGCGTAACAATGTAATCACTAATGATGGTATTCGAATTGCCTTTTTCTGATTTGAAACGGGTAATTTTTTGAGTTTTAGGGTCTATACAATTCAAACCTTTCCAAGTAGCCGCCCAAATACGCCCATTTTTGTCTTCCCAAAGCTGGGTAGCCTGATCGCCACTGATCGAATTAGGATTTCGTGGGTCATGCTTATAACGAATAAAGGTTTCCGTCTGGGGATCAAACCGATTGACCCCGCCACCGCGCGTACTCACCCAAATGTATCCTTGACTATCTTCGAGAAGACACATAATATTATTATTACTCAAAGATTTGGGATCGCTTGCCGAATGCCGATAAATGTAAAATTGGTAGCCGTCATAGCGGTTTAGTCCATCAAAAGTCCCAAACCATATATAACCTTGCCGATCTTGTAGAATGGTATTAATGGTAGATTGGGAGAGTCCGTCTTCTATAGTCAAATGTTCGAAACGGTAATCTACTTTTTGGGCAAAAGTAACCGAAACGAATAAAAAAAAATATACCAAAAGAAGATGCAGACGAACCATGCGAACCTGAAATTGAGAATTTTAGGATTTTTTTTTCCAAAAATAAAGAAAAGAATTGGAAAATAAAGTATTTCGATTGACTAAAATCAATAATTGTGCCTTTTAGGAAAATAAAAAAAAGTGCTAAAAATTTTTGAATATAAAATAAAAAAACCTGTAAAGTCTTGAAGACCTTACAGGTTTTTAAATATTTTATTACAAAATTTCTTAGTGGTTTGTACCTGCGCGGATCATAGCACAACGGAAACCAATGGTAGAAGTAGAAGAGTCTTGATCCAAATAACGGCGTGTGCCTGGCGTTAGCCAATAAGCTCCGTCCGACCAAGAACCCCCTTTGTAAATCCTTGTATTATTTCCTACCAAACTTACCCCGCCTGTATTGGTTTGATCAACCTGATCGAAACGGGTAAAAGAGCCGACCGCAGGATCAAGTTTGTTAGGGTCTTGTCCCGCATTTGGGTTTTTAAGACGTTTGGGATTTGCATTTCTTGTTGCAGAATCGGTCAAGAAAATACCGTCAGTACGCACAGGATTTAAGCCATTTACGGTTGAGTGGCTCAAAGGACGATAAATATCTTCGACCCATTCATTCACGTTGCCTGCCATGTTATACAAACCGTAATCGTTTGGCGGAAAAGCGTAAATCCATTCGGTAATCATCGCACCGTCATTGAGTTTGCCTGCAATACCCGCATAATCACCACGCCCACGTCTGAAGTTTGCCAAAAATTGTCCCATTTGTTTGCCGTAAGGATTACGCAAGGAGTGTCCGTCCCATGGGTAGAGGCGAGCATAATCTTGCATTTCGTCCAAATATTGCGTACCTACGAGGGCTTTTGCGGCATATTCCCATTCGGCTTCTGTTGGGAGGCGGTAGGGAGGCAACACTACACCTGATTCCAAAGGAATACGTTGCCCTTCGGCGGCGGCTGATTTTTCATCTTTGTTTCCATCTTTCTTTGCCAAAGTTTGATTAACGGCATCTGTACGCCATTGGCAAAAATCTTGGGCTTGTCGCCACGAAATCCCTACTACAGGAAAATACCTGAAACCAGGATAACGAAAATAATGGTCGATATAAGGGTCATTGAATGCCAACTCTTGCGCCCAAACCAAAGTATCAGGCAAAGTGGCTTTGAATTTTTGCTCATCAACCGTATCTTTGATAAAATGCAAATATTCTAACCAGTGAATATTCGCTACTTCGGTTTCGTCCATAAAGAACGATTGCAAGGTAACAGTGCGCTCCAAGTGATCACCGTAACCTGTAACATCTTCCTCGAAAGTACCCAAAATGTGGCGACCGCCCTCAATATAAACGAGGTTGGGACCTTCGGGCTGTCCTTCGAAGTCGCGAACCGTAAATTCGCCTTCTTTACCCTCTTTAGTGGTGTATTTGATGCCTGTTGTGGTGCTTGATTTGCCGGGATCGTAGCTAACAGGTTTCTTGTCTTTACAACTCGAAAGTCCTACAACCGCCAATAAAAGGGCAAAAAAGCTCAGGTTTTTCCAATATTTGATCATATACAATTATTATTTAAACGCTTTTTTTCGACTACAAAAAACAAATTTACTTTACTAAGATAACACGCCAAAAGATATTTTATTATCTTTTAACAAATTATTTTTTAGGTTTTATCACATATACGTCTTCACCCTTTTTTTGCAAAAAATACTGCTCACGTGCTATTTTTTCCATGACTTCGGGGTTGTCGGCGTATTCTTTTTTTGCCTTTTCCAAACGTACGATTTCATTTTGATAGTATTTTTTCTCCTCATCGAGTTGCTGGAGGCGCTTTTGGAGGGTGTATTGTTGGTAAAAACCATTTCCGTCAAAAAAGCTCATCCAAAGCAAAAAAGTGATTCCTATTGCCAAATAAATATGGCGCGGTCGGCTGATGAAGCCCTGAATCAGCTGTCGCAAGTTTGATGTAAAAATACGCATAGTGAAATAAATTTTTATGAAAAAATGGCACAATTTTAGACCGAAAATAATTACGTTTTATCCACCTAATCCATGCAATCACCAATTTTATGACAAAGATAAAAATATTTAAGTTGTTTTTTTCTGAAATTCTTACAAAAAACATTTCTTATTTGGTTTTTCCCAAATTAGCCCTTTATATTTGTGGCGTTTTAGATGTTGAACCAAACCCAAAATATATGATTACGACACGCAAAATTACACGAACGCAAGTACCTTCCAACAACAAGGATTTTTGGTTGGGTTTTGCGCTGGTAATGGTTGCTCTTATCAATATCCTCAATGCTATTGCCATTATTTGGTGATAGTAAAACATTTTTTATACCAATAATTTTTTTAAAACGATGGAAGAAAAAAGTAGTATTATGCCTATTGGCATCAAATATGGCGTTTTGTCGGCAGTAATTTCGATTGTTTATACTTTACTGCTGTATGTTACCAATTTGTTTTTAAATTCTTCGCTTGGATTTTTATCCGTAGTGATTACCGTGTTGCTTTTGGTTTTTGCCTGTCGAGAGTACAAAACTAATAACGAAGGTTTTATGGCTTTGGGTACAGGGTTCAAACTAAATATGCTGGTGATGGTGCTTTCGAGCATTCCAAGTGCTTTGTTTAATTACATTTACACAAAATACATCGACACCACTATTTCCGAAACTACAAAAAATTTTCAACGCGCGCAGTTCGAGAAACAGGGTATGAGTGATGAGCAAATTGAGCAAGCCATGAGCATGGCTGCTTCATTCACCAGTCCTGAATTTATCCTAATGGCTGGGCTTGGCGGCGGGCTTTTCATGGGGGCAATTATTGCGATTGTTGTGGCTTTTGCTATGAAAAAAGTACCTGATACGGTCTAAGGAAATAAATGAAACGAAACGGCTAAAATTGATAAAATTTTAGCCGTTTTTTTGTCGAAAATATTTACTACATTTATCAATTCTCATCAAATTTTAATCCGAATATGAAAAATCAATGGTTTTATTTATTGGCTTTTATGCTCACTATTTGGGCTTGCCAACCCAAAACAGCTGATCAGGAAGGAATGCTTTTTCCGATCAAAGAAAATAGCAAATGGGGTTATATGAATGCAAACAACGAAGTGGTCGTAAAACCCGAATTTGACCAGACTTTTGCCTTTAGTGCAGGCATGGGGCGGATTGTGAAAGATAATTTGTACGGGTTTGTGGATTCGGAAGGCAAAGTCGTAGTAGCTCCATCGCTTTTTTATGCTGAAGATTTTAGTGAAGAACTGGCAATTATTAATAAAAAACCGCTAAAACCAGAAGATGGACGGACGGCAGACTATACAGATATTAGGGAAAATTGGACTTATATTAACAAAGAGGGCTTTATTTACCCCAATGATTTCAGACAAGTAAAAAAAATGCAGGAGGCTTGGGCGGCTGTCGAGTTGGAAGAAAATGTTTGGACTTTCGTAAAAACTGAAGGCAATAGCCTGCGCATGATGGACAAAACTTTTGCGGCGGGCGGAATTGGGAATTTTAAAGACGGAATTGCTCCTGTCATTATTGATAATCTGGTAAAAGCGGTCGATAAGGAAGGAAAAGTGCTGATTGATGAACCCTTCAATATTATGTATGATTTTAGCGAAGGGCTGTCGGTTTCGCAACAGGGCGATAAAATTGGCTACATTAACCCAAAAGGTGAATGGATTTATCAAAAATCAGTTTCCTTTGACAAACTCAATGCCTATCATTTTGGGACATTTTCGAACGGTTTGGCATGGGTCAGAATTGCCGAAAATCGGATTGTTTTTATAAATACTGAAGGAAAACAGGCTTTTAAAAAGGAATTTTCTTACGCTACGAATTTCAAAAAGGGGTTTTGCCAAGCAGTAGCAGGCGGGGCTACTTTGCTGATCGATTCGAAGGGCGAAACGGTCTTTTCTTTGCCCAAAGATTATTATAATTTACTGGATTGGAACGAAAAAGTAGCGGTTATGAACTCTACGAAGGGTTTGGTGGCGGTCGAGTTGGCAAGTAAAAAAGTGATTGCCGAAGGCTATGACCAGATCGAAATTTTTGGGGATCGGCTTAAAATCCAGCAAGATGGCAATTTGTATGGTTATATAGACCAAGAGGGCAAATTTGTCATTGAACCCAAATACCAATTTGCTCAAAGTTTTGAACAAGGAATAGCCACGACCCAGCTAAGAAACGTTCATTATTGGATTGATAAAACAGGAAAGGAAATTCGCCGCAGTAGTAGCGGAATTATTGACGAACAAGCCTATGCTTGGCAGGAGGAAGGAAAATATGGTTTTAGAAAAGGCGAAAAAGAGATCATTAAACCCCAATACGACTATGCCGAAAACCCTGAAGGCGACATAGCAAGGATTAATAAAGGAGCAAGTTCTTTCAGTTCCGAAGAATTTCCGATGGAAAATTACAAAGGGGGAAAATGGGGGCTTATTGACTTGAATGGAAAACCCAAAACAGCTATAAAATATGCCATGATCAAGCCTTTCGAAAACGACAAAGCATGGTTCAACGAAGGCGGCGAAGGCACAGTAACTAATTATTTTTATGACCACGAAACCGAAGGCGAGGTAAAAGAATATGCCTGCGAAGGCGGAAAATGGGGCTTGTTGGACAAGAACGGCAAAGAGCTGATCAAAGCCCGTTTTGATACTTTTCAGTCCAATAATAAGGTTTTAGACAAATATTTGATCAAAGAAAACGGCAAATGGGGCATGGTGAATCTACAAGCCGATTATTTGCTCGAAACCCAGTATGACAGCCTTGCTTTTAGTAAAAACCGAATTAAATTTTGGTTAGGAAAAAATGTGGGTTTGATGGATACTGAAGGCAAAATTTTGTTAGAAGCTCGTTTCGAAGCCCTTTTGCCTGTTACCACCGAAGCGGGCGAATGGATTTCGACAGAAGGTTTGATTTTGATGAAACAGAACGGAAAATACGGTTTTGTAGATGAAAATGACAGCATCAGGATCGAGGCGGAATATGAAGAAGCGGAGGTTTTTTCGGAAGGTTTGGCGAAGGTCAAAAAGAATGAAAAATATGGTTTTGTGGATCAGCAAGGCACGCTGGTTATTCCTTGTCAGTATAATTGGGTTGATAATTTTAAAGAAGGTGTAGCGGCGGCTCGGATAGATCAGGGCGGCGAACAGGGTTTGATCAATCAAAAAGGCGAACTGGTCGTAGGAATGCAAAACGCTTATTATGAAAATGCCCAAAATGGTTTGATCAAATACTATAGTTATGTCAATGAGGGCATGGAAGCGGGTATTTTGACCACATCGGGCAAAGTTATTTTTGATAAAAAATCGTTTCAAGAGGTCATGATTCAGTCGAATGGCTTGATTTATGTCAAAAAAGGCGAACGCTGGGCTATAGCCGACCGCACAGGGCGCATGGTTTCTGGTTTTGATTATAGTTATATCGAACCTTTCGAGGGACAAGCATTGATCAGAGTAAATAAAGGCGGTTCGGCTTATAGCGGACATGGCGGGCTCGAGGAATACATAGATGGTGGTCTTTGGGGGGCAGTCGACCAAGTAGGGAATCTGAAAATTGCTTTGAAATATCCTGATTTGGGCAAATTCACAGAAGGACTTGCGCCTGCTCGATCAGCACAAGACCTTAGCGAAGTGGGTTATATGGATTTTGGAGGAAAATGGCTTAGAAAATTAACCAAATAATAAAACAACTTTTGAAAAAAAGCGGTTTGTAAGAAAGAGGCTGATTTTTAATTATTTTTTTATTAAAGAATTGTTTTTTTTTAAATAAAAATATTTAATTTGCCCTCCAATCTTTATTTTAAACATAAAAACCCAAAAATTCAATGAGAAAATTATCTACATTGTTACTGGCAGTTTTGTTTTTCCCGCTTTGGTTGCTGGCGCAGGACAAATTAGTAACAGGTAAGGTTTCGGGGGACGATGGTTCTCCATTACCTGGCGTAACCGTTTTGGTGAAAGGCACGAGCGTAGGGACAAGTTCGGACGCTGACGGAAATTACAAGATTTCCGTAGGTTCGAATGCCACCTTAGTATTTTCCTTTATTGGTTTCAAGGCGCAAGAAATTGCGGTTGGAGCGCAATCAACTATCAACGTAACTTTGGCTTCGGACGACAAAATGCTGTCGGAAATTGTGGTTACAGGGTACGGTACTCAAGAAAAGAGAGAAATTACAGGTTCTATTGCCTCTTTGAAGGGAGATGTGATTCAGAACTTGCCTTTGCAAAGTTTTGATCGCGCCTTACAAGGTCGTACCTCTGGGGTATTGGTACAAAGTGCCAACGGCGCTCCTGGCGGGGCTGTACAGGTACGGATTCGTGGTATTGGCTCTATTAGTGCAGGTAACGATCCGCTTTACGTTGTCGATGGGGTACAGTTGAACAATGTGAACAATGCAGGCTTGGCAAGTGGAAATCCGCTTTCTTTCTTGAATCCGAATGACATTGAGTCTTTGGAAGTATTAAAAGATGCGGCGGCGGCTTCCATCTATGGAGCAACGGCGGCAAATGGCGTAGTCCTCATTACGACCAAAAAAGGAAAAGCAGGTTCAAAAACACGCGTTAATTTTAATTATTATCGTGGTATAGTTGAGCCTATACAGAAGTACAATGTATTGAACAGCCAACAGTTCATTCAAGCGCGTATAGAAGCCACCCAAAACAATCGCCCTACCGCTTCACCAGATCAGGTACGTGGTTTGGTATTGGGTTCTTTGCGTTTGCCTACTACCCTTACTGACGCAGAAATTGCGGCATTACCTACCTACGATTGGCAGAAAGAGGCATTTAAAAGAGGAACGGTTGATAACTACGAACTTTCGATGAGTGGCGGTACGGACAAAACTACTTTTTACTTGTCTGGTTCGTATAACCGAGAAGATGCCAATGTGATAGCTGTTGATTTTAAGCGTTATACAGGACGCTTGAACATCACACATCAGGTCAATTCCAAACTATCACTTGATGCCTCTCTTAATGGTAGCTACATTGATCAAGGTGGTGCTTTTGGTAGCCCAAATGGAGGTAGCTTCTTGGGTTCTCCTTCTTTCTCTGCTCCCTTGATTCTGCCACACAATCCTATTTACAAAGAGGACGGTTCTTTTAATGGACTACCTGCTGAGGGCGGTATTGCGGGGATTTTGAACCAAAATATCTTATTACCTGCTGTTTATAATACAAACCGCAACTCGACTCGCCAAGCGGTTGGTAATATCACTTTGAACTACAAAGTAACGGATTATCTA
>JAAFHK010000140.1 GCA_013297565.1 Cytophagales bacterium | reverse complement strand
AAATTTAGAGACAAAGCAGGAAATATTTCTGATATAGTTTCGGCAGGAATCAAACTCGACCGTACGGGTCCTTTGGATTGTAAAGTTGAAATCGTAGGCGCTCCAAAATTGGTTAAAAATACGAATGTTGAACTTTCCTTGTTTGCTCGAAATGCTACCGAAATGATGATCAGTGATAATGCAGGTTTCAAAGAGGCTTCTTGGGTTCCTTACGCCACAACCTTCAAGTGGCAACTCGAAGATGTCGAAGGGCAACGTTTTATTTACGTCAAATTTAAAGATGCTACCAGCAACGAGTCGATTGTAAAAGACGACAAAGGTAAAATAAAAGCCAATTATGTATCTACTTCGGTAATTTTGGATCAACAGCCGCCGCTTGAATGCAGTGTGGATATCAACAAAGGCGATACCATTACAAATGATCCCGACAAGAAAGTGGTTTTGCGGGTGCGTTCTAAAGATGCCAAATACATGATTATTTCTAATCGTGAGGATTTTCAAGGAGCAAGATGGGACGGTTATAATGACAAAAACATTACTTGGAAACTTGAAGGCGAAGACAGCCGTAAAAAAGTCTATGTAAGATTCAAGGACGAAGCGGGCAATGAAACTGAAACCTACAACGCCACTATAGAACTCGACCGCAAACCACCAAGCCAAGGCAAGGTAACGATTGTAAGTCCTGAAGGCACAGGAAATGCCATTTCGAAATTCCAAACCGTGAAATTACAACTTTCGGCGGACGGAGCTAATGAAATGCAAATATCGAATACATACAGTTTCAAAGATACCAAATGGTTGCCGTACAAAACAGAAACTGAACATACCTTGATAGATGATGATGGCTTGAAAACGGTTTTTGTTCGTTTCAAAGATCGAGTAGGTAACGTTTCGGCAATAGCCTACGACAAGATAGGTTTAGACCGAAGCGCTCCACGAAATGGCTATGTGGAAATGAACGAAAAAGCCAAATATTGTACTGATATTAATGCTTACGTTACCCTGAAACTTTATGCAAAAGACGCTAAAGAAATGATGCTAAGTAACAATAAGGATTTTTCGGACGCTGAATGGCAGAAATATGAGATGTTTGTCTACCGTTGGAGTTTGGACGGAGAAGATGGAGCTAAAACGGTCTATGCAAAATTCCGAGATGATGCCAAAAATGAAACTCCACCCGTCAATGCTTCGATTATTCTTGACCGCCAAGAGCCTATCAATGTCGATGTCATTATCAACGATCAGGCTGTTTGTACCAACAGCCCTAATAATCGGGTTCGGTTGAAAATCAAAGCACAAGGAGCAAAAGAAATGATGATCAGTAATCAAAAATTCTTTAATCCGAGTATGCGCTGGGAGCCTTTTTCGGGGACAAACAATGACGAGGACATACCCGTTATGCTCAAAGAATGGCGTTTGGAAGGGCAAAATGGCATTAAATCGGTTTACATCAAATTCCGAGACGAATCAGGCAACGAATCGACCGTAACCAGTGCAAGTATTCTTTTGGATACTCAAGCCCCAATTCCAGGAACAGTCAAAATCAATAATGGAAAAACCATGACCAATGACTCAAAAGTTCTTTTGAGTTTTACAGCGAAAGGAGCTGATTTTATGATGATTTCAAATGACCCAAAATTTACTGATGCGGGTGATTGGCTACCCTTTGATAGTGTAAAAGAATGGCCTTTGATATATGGAGTCGGTCGCCGAAGCGTTTATGTCAAGTTCAAAGATAGTTGCGGAAATGAGGTTCAGCCCATCAACGCAAGCATTACAGTTGCTTACGAATAAATTTTTCCTTATATTTTCCCCTTTGCAAGTCTTTTGACCTGTAAAGAATAAATTTTTCCTTATATTTGCTCCCAAAACCTTTATTTCAGTTTCGAAATAAAGGTTTTGCTTTTTATTTCCTCTCCGTTGTCTGTGTCTTCACGGACAACAGATGAGTGAAAAATTAGTAAAATCATTCTTTCTTTTTTACTAATTGTTCTTTAAGAAATTCTATTATACTTTTTAAATACTCAACTTCGGATTTAAGGGTATTGATTTGATCAAGGTAAGTTTGTTTTTCCGAATCGCTTAAATTATTAAACACAATAACAGCATTATTGCCCTTTTCAGTAGAGTTGTGCATATTATTTACTAAATATTCCATTCCGTCAAAATCAATGATGTCTTTCATATTGATTTTTAAAATAGAGGCAATTTGTTCTAATCTTGAAAAAGGTATGTCGGTCTCATCTCTTTCAATTTTTCCATACCCTGATGCGGACATCCCTAATATTCCTGCCATGTATTCTTGCGTAAAATTTTGAATTTCCCGCAAATTTTTGATTCTTGAACCAATACTTTTCATAGTGTAATAAAGTAAAGTAAGATAAGTACCACAAAAGTTATAAATTAACCTTCATAATGCAATATTAATACTATTAGAGGTGATAACCAAATGTTTTTTTGCATAATTTTGTATCGCATTTAAGAATAATGTTTTACTAAAAATCCTTTTTACTATGATTTTCTTGTATTTTTTGTTGAAAGAAGCTATCGAAGCTTACGAATGCGCAACCCAAGTAGTAGGTACTAGTTGGGAGGATGCGGTATGGATTTGCACTACATTGGTTAATATGTAGAATCCTGCTCATTTAACTTTACTAACACCCTATAAATCGTGGTGTTAGTAAAGTTTTTTATCATTTAAAATTATACTTAAAAATATGCAAATTTTAGTGTTTTTATATAGCAAAACTAACATTTGGGTTTTGTTCCTAATCTTGATCGGTTTATTATCTATTGCTTATTTCTTTGAAACTAATTACATTACGGATCCAGATAGATTACATGAGCAAGCTATGAATAGCGGGGCTAATGATCACGTATCTGAAATTGAAATCGAAAACATTGCTAAAAGTAAAGCCAAGACCTTACAAATAATTTATCTTGCAAAAGTTTTCTTAATTCCTTTTTTTTCATTTGTGTTTGCGGTGTTTTTACAAGGAATGATCAAGGCTTTTTCGGATTCCGAAGAAATTTCCAATAAAAAATTGTATAGGGTAGTTCTTATATCCTACTTGCTTGTGGGGCTTGCCGAAATGTTAAAAGGTATATATTTTTCCGTATTCAAATCGGGCTATACTATCCAGCAATATGATGATTTTCGATTGGCTTCTCTTGGTAATTTAATAGATGTGGAAAATACTGAGGCTTGGTTAGTAGGTCTTGCCTACCATTTCAATCTTTTTGAATTGTTTTTTATTTTATCGATCACTTTTGGGTTAGAAATTGCCTTCCCCGAAAAAAATATTGCTAAGATTGGTTTTTTTTATAGTTTGTTTGGCTTTGGATTGGTTATTCTTATCATAATAATTAGTAAATGAAAGTAGCACTCCTTATTTTCGGTATTTTATTAATAATTATTGTATTTTTTAAATATAAAAATACAATAAACCAACAAAACAAATTAATAGACTTATATTCTATTAATATTTATGGTTTGAATGGTGTTATAATTGATTTTGAGCAACGAAACAAATTAAAGCCGTCTGCTGTGTTACTTTTTAGTTCCGATTGTGATGTTTGTCAAATAGAACTAAAAACATTAGGTAATGATCTAAGCCTTTTCGAATATACAAACTTTTTTTTAGTTTCTAATCAACCTGCTATTACAATTAAACAATATTTGAAAACGCTAAATTTGCCTAAAAATGTAGTTATTGGAAAAGATACTTTACAAAGTTTTTCCCAAAATCTAAAAATTACAACTATTCCTTACCTTTTACTTTATGATAGTGAGGGTACTTTACAATATCAACAAAAAGGACTAACCAATATTAAATTGTTAAAAGAAAAAATTAAAAAATTAGCCAAATAATTTCTAAAACCGCAAAATTCATGTGATTTGCAGGTACGAATAAATTTTTCCTTATATTTGCTCCCAAAACCTTTATTTCAGTTTCGAAATAAAGGTTTTGCTTTTTATTGTTTTCCCAAAAACCCTCCGTATGAAAACCCAAATTTTTTTTATCCTTGCCCTTTGTAGTCTTTCGGCGTGCCAATTTTATCACAACACGACCGCCCGCTACAATGCGTATTTTTTGGCAAATGAAAAATTGGTAGAAGCCGAACAAAAACTGTTTGGAAAACCAAAAGATGATTACACGAATATTTTGCAAGTCTTGGTCAAAATTGACACGAACCAAACCAAAAGCGAAGTCAAAGCCTTTGATTATGTTTTGGAAAAAGCCTCTTTGCCAATTCACAAACACAAGGATAGTGATTGGGTTGATGATTGTTATTTGATTATTGGCAAGACCAATTTGTACGAAGGCAATTTTGGCAATGCGGCAACCACTTTCAAATACATCAATACCACAAGTACGGACGTAAATATGCGGCACTCCGCCCTGATTTGGCTTATGCGAACTTTTGTGGAGATCGAGCAATACAAAGATGCCGAAAATGTGGCTAAATATTTGGCAAACGAACCTGTGGCTATCAGCCCCCAAAACTCAAAAGATTTTTATTTGGTTTTGGGGCATTATTACAGAATCCGAAACCAATACAAAAATGCAGTCGGTTATTTGGAAAAAGCCGTTCCTTATATTGATCAGCGTCAAACCAAAACCCGCATTTTGTTCATTATAGGGCAGTTACACCAACATTTGGGAAATAATACGGAAGCACACGCCGCCTACGAGCAGGTTCTCCGCCGCAATGCCGACTACAATATGGACTTTCATGCCCAGCTCAATGCTTCAAAAACTTTGGATTTTACAGACCAAAATTCCGACAAGGCGAAGAAAATAGAAAAATATTTGCGGAATTTATTAACAGACGAAAAAAACTCCGAATTTCGGGACAAAATTTATTATGATTTGGCAAGTTTTGAGTTCAAACGCAAAAATTACGACAAAAGCATTGAATATCTTGCCGAATCGCTGTTCTACAGTCAGGGAAACCAAGCCCAAAGGTCTTATACTTACCAACTTTACGGACAAGTTTATATGGTCAGGCAGGAATACGACCGTTCTGCACTTTACTATGACAGTGCCGCAAGCCTCATGACTGCAAAAATGGACGGCTACGAAGAAGTGAAGCAAAAAGCCGAATTTCTGGTAGATTTCGCCAAATCCTACCAATTAGTCAAAGAATCTGAACGGCTTTTGCGTTTGTCAAAAATGAATTTGCAGGACAGAGATTTGTTTTTGGAAAAGGAAATAGATAGAGAAAAACGCCAAATTGATAGTTTGGAAAGGCAAGCCAAAAAACGCCAAGATCAGCGCCCTGCGGCAAACCCGAATGCTCTTTTGGCAAACAAAGCCGAAGGCAATAAATGGTATTTTTACAATACGGAATTAGTCAATCTGGGGAAATCTGCTTTTTTTAGGGAATGGAACAATCGCCCTTTGGAGGATCACTGGCGGCGTTCGACCAAACAAAATTCTGGTAATCAAGCCCCTGCGCCCGTGGTGAAAACTGAAGAAAAAACAGAAAAAACGGATAAACCGAGAGATAAATACGCCAGCGTTCGAGGTTTGGAAGACAGAATGAAGGAAATTCCTGAAAAGCCCGAAAAAATTACGGAAGTGGAAAGCGTTTTACAAAAAAATTTATTGGTTTTGGGAAAAACCTATTTTGAGGTTTTGAAAGAAAACGCAAAATCCCAACAAACCCTCTCTAAACTGATCGACCGTTTTCCGAAAAGTGAGCAAAAACCCGAAGCCTTGTATATTTTGCGAAAAATTTGTTTGGAAGAAAAATCCAAATGCGATCCCAAACCTTACGAAAATGAATTGAGAGAAAAATTTGCGGAAAGCATTTTCACGCAACTCCTTGATGGCAAACAAGTTAGCCAAAAAAGTACAACCCGAAATAGCGAACTCGAACAAAAATACGGCGAAGCCTACGCCTTTTACGAAAGCGGCAAATATAACGAAGCCTTAAATTTGACGAACGAACTTTTGGGACGTTTCAAAGACATCAAACACCTCGACAAAGTAAGTTTTTTGCAAGTTCGGCTCATGGGCAAAACCCAAAACAGAGAAACTTTCAAAGCGGCTATTCGGAATTTTAAAAGCAGTTTCCCGCAAAGCGAACTCTTGCCCCTTGCCGATCAAATGCTGAAAATGGCGGAAAGTAATTAGAACCGAATTAAAACAAAAAAGCTGTTCAATTTCTTGAACAGCTTTTTTTTGTTGAAAACCCTATAATTACCGAATACGGAAACCAATGCGTTTGTAGTTTTCGCTTGGTTTTATGGTTTCGTTACCTTCCAAAATCAAAACCAATACAACGTCCATAGTCGCCAAATTTCTGGTTTCTATGTTGGTTGTTGTGGTACTTGTGTTTGATTTGAAAACCAAACTTCCGCCATCTGTCAGAACATAATGTGTTCCTTCTACGGCAGTTGATTCTGTTCTATCTACAGAATAGCGCACCGTTACGTCCTGCGCACTTTGGCGAGCAAGCAAATTGACTTGAGTTACAATGCTTGTACCCTTAGTAATGTTTAGAATTGGATAGGTTTTTCCAACAGCCAAACTACTGGTTATAGCGCTTTGAAATTCAATAAGTGAGCCGCTAAAAGTAACTCGAGCATCATCAAAACATGAAGTTGTAAGAAATACAACTGTTGTTAAGAATAAAATAGCGATTTTTTTCATAACAGAAAATATTTTAGAGATTAATAACCTGTATTTTGTACTAAATTTGGATTTGCCTGCACCTCACGGATTGGAATATTTGCCAATACACGGAAATCAGTATAGGGCAAAGTAGGTCGTGGGGCTTTGACCACATCACGTCCAAGACGTTTTAAGTCAAAAAAGCGATGTCCTTCAAAACCGAACTCTATGCGGCGTTGTTTGAGGATTTCCTCCAATAAACCGCTTCCAGTCAAACCCGCTGAAGCAGTAAGTCCTGCGCGTGTGCGTATAAGATTCAAATCCGTAAGTGCCGCCACTGCATTACCAAGCATAGCTTGTGCTTCTGCTCGGTTCAAAAACAATTCTGAAATACGGATTACTGGAATATTATCTACGTTGATCTGTCCGCCCTTACCCATAAATTTTGTACATTCGATACGGGCAGTTCCACGACCCGCTGTACCCAATTCGTACAGATTGCGTCTTACGTCAGTCGCCTCGAACAGAGCCAAATAATCCGCAGAAGGAACTAAATCACCAAAACCACCTGTACTGTTCCGATTGCCCAGCGTAATCAATGTTGTGTAGGTAGTTTGTAAGGATTCATTTACGCCTAAGTTTTCATTGGTTTGATAAGAAAGTTCGAAGATAGACTCAGGGTTAGAAACCGATCTCCAAGAGGCTACATAATTGGCAGTAGGCTGAAAACGTCCTACGTTGGCGGCTAATGCCAAATTTGCATTATCAACTACTTTTTGGTAGTCTTTTCTGTACAAAGCAATGCGAGAGTACAAGGCATAAGCCGCCGCTTTCGAAGCGTAAAAAGGAGCGCGACTATTGGTCGAAGCATCTAATTTGGCAATCGCCCCTTCAATGTCCTTGTAGATTTGGGCATAGCACTCATCAATAGATGCTCTTGTAGGTTGGGTAACTTCGGTCAAAGCTAAAACACCTTTTACCATCAAAGGTACGCCCCCTTTGTTATTTTGAGTAACCACTACGCCTGGATCATAGGCATAGGCGCGCATCAAGTCAAAGTAAGCCAAGGCACGCAAAAAGAGGGCTTCCCCTTCTATGCGTGATCTTTCCGCTTCCAAAAGTCCCGCTTTATTGGCAGGCAAGGCATCAATGATCAGGTTCGCTCTATTGATCAAATCATAAGCCGTAAGCCAGTTGGCAAAGTGCGCATTGGGCTGATTTTGGTATTCGGCATTCAACCGACCCGACTTGCCTGTAGCTTCGCCGTTATCGGCGAGTGCTTCAGGAATGGCTACCAAATCTCTACCGTACTGTCTAAGGTTTTGCAATACGTCATAAGTACCCAACAAGGAGGCATTGATGCCTTCGCGCGTATCAAGGGCATTAGCCGAGTTAATCGATTGGCGAGGCTGTACATCCAGCAAGTCACCACAACTTGCAAACGAAAACCCTATTGCCAATAAACTGATTTTAATTATATTTTTCATTTTTAAATAAAGTAGTTTTGAGAATGAAACCATTAGAACCCAATCTGAACACCTACGGTAAACTTACGAGCCTGCGGAATTACACCGTTATTACCGTTACCACCCAAACTAACAAATTCAGGATCAAGTCCTTCCCATTTAGTCCATGTAAGCATATTGAAGGCTTGTCCGTAGATTCTCACATTGGACAGTCTGATTTTGCTAAGCAAGTTTTCAGGTAAGGAATAAGAAAGCGTAACTTGTTTGAGGCGGATATAAGACGCATCTTGCAAAGCACGTGATCCAGTCAAATGGCTAATACTGCCCAATTCGGCATTGTTCTCGATAGGGCGTGGCACGTCAGTTATATCACCCGGTTTCTGCCAGCGTCTTTCATAAATATCTGCCAAACTATTAAACAAACGACCGCCATTTTCCATGATGAAAGAGTTTTGGTTGTTAATGGCTTTACGTCCAAACTCATATTGGAAAAATACAGACAACTCCAAGCCTTTGTAGCTAAAGGTATTGGTAAAACCACCAAAAATATTTGAGAAGTTTTTACCCAATACTCTACCATCAACTGGATCAATCGGACGGTAGGTAATATTGCCCTTGGCATCATACCACATTGGACGACCAGTGGCAGGATTCACACCAGCATACTCACGCAAGAACTGGGAATTGATAGGTTGCCCTACTCTTATGCCTTGATTACCAGGAAGTACCTGTAGCCCATCTATCAAAGTCAATATTTTATTATCCGTTACAGAAATATTAAAATCCGTCTGCCATCTAAAGCCCGAAACATCAAAATTGGTAGTTTTTATGTCAAACTCTATCCCTTCGTTGCGTAGCTCACCTGCATTGGTCGTAATATTAGGATTAAGGTTTAAAGGTACGGCAAAACCACTGGTGCCTGGGATTGGGCGGTTCAAGAGCAAATCTTTACTATCGCGGCGATATACCTCTATCGAACCCGAAATACGATTATTCAAGAAACCAAAGTCGATACCAAAGTTAGTAGCCACAGCACGTTCCCATCTAAGGTTGGGGTTTGCCAAACTGGTAGGAGCAATACCTGCGATACCATTGTAGTTATAACCGCCACCGTACAAACCGCGAGAAGAGAAATTACCAATATCATCATTACCTGTAACCCCAAAACTGGCGCGTAATTTCAAATTACTAACAATCTTGTTGTTTTTCAAGAATGATTCCTCCGTAAGCAACCAAGCCGCCGAAATAGCAGGGAAGAAACCGTACAAATTGTTCGCACCAAAACGCGAAGAACCGTCATAGCGTCCTGTCATACTTACGAAATAACGACCTTTCAGATCATAGTTTAAGCGTCCCAGCAAACTGGCTCTACTATAACCTGTCCATAAACCACTCACGTCTTCTGGAGTAGCCGCAGAGTTAATGGTACGGAACTGGGGTGTTGGGAAACCAATGCCAGTCATGTCAGTAGCTTCGCGCGTATCCATGAGGTACTCTGTACCTGCCAGGGCAGTAATGCGGTGAATGGTATTGAAAGTTTTATTGAAATTAAGAACTACACTATAGTTTTGTTTAAAGTTCTCGTCCAATTCTTCATACAATCTACCATTTACCCCAAAACCATCGGCAGTTCGGGCATCACTATAGCGCAAGCCCCGAATAAGACGATAATCCATAC